>NZ_JBITDA010000004.1:0-132107 GCF_044453765.1 Streptomyces sp. NPDC051636
TGGCACCTCGCCCCAGCCACCACATAGCGACGAGGGGCCATCCGGCCTCCGGCCGGACAGCCCCTCAACAAGATCTTCATCAGTCTTCTAGGGCCTGTCCGGCGGATCATGCCGCAGACGCGGGGTGTGGCACGCCCATCCGCGGCGTTGTCGTCGGTCGCCGACGCTCCGCGTCGACTCCCTCCTCCGCCTTGCAGCCGGACGCACCAAGCCCCGCTCACCAGCACTGATCGGGCACCGTCGGTTTCCTGCGCCATGATCCGCCGGACAGGCCCTAGACTCCCCCAGTGACGCGTGACATGGCACAGCAGCCCCAGGGGCCGGAACAGGACGCGGAGGCCCCGGCACTCCCCCGGCTGGGCGGCAGGCGCAGCAGCTACCGGGAGCGGGTCGCCGACGCGCTGCGGGCCGCCCTGGTCGCGGGCGAACTGCGCCCCGGCGAGGTGTACTCGGCCCCCTCCCTGGCCGCCCGCTTCGGCGTCTCGGCGACACCTGTCCGCGAGGCGATGCTCGACCTGGCCAAGGAGGGCCTGGTCGACGCGGTCCCCAACAAGGGTTTCCGGGTCACCGCCGTCTCCGACCGGCAGCTCGACGAGTACACGCACATCCGCGCGCTCATCGAGATCCCCACCGTGACGGCCCTGACCGGCACCGCCGACCGGGCTTCGCTGGAAGCGCTGCGCCCTGCCGCCCGGGAGATCGTCGCCGCCGCCGCGGCGGGCGACCTCATCGCCTACGTCGAGGCCGACACCCGCTTCCACCTCGGCCTGCTCGCCCTCGCCGGCAACGCCCACCTCGTCGAGGTGGTCGCCGGCCTGCGGGGACGCTCCCGCCTGTACGGCCTGACCGCACTGGCACAGGCGGGCCGCCTGCTGGCCTCGGCCGAGGAGCACCTGGAACTCCTGGACGCGTTGGTGGACGGCGACGAGAAGGCCGTGCGGGAGATCATGACCCGTCATCTGGGGCATGTCCGGGGCCTGTGGGCCGCCCGGACCGGCGGCGGCATGTGAGAGCCCCCGCATGACAAAGGGTCCCCGCGGACTTCCGTCCGCGAGGACCCTCGCACCGTCGGGACGACAGGATTTGAACCTGCGACCCCTTGACCCCCAGTCAAGTGCGCTACCAAGCTGCGCCACGTCCCGGTGCCACGCGGTGTTCCCGCGCGATCACGCAGGTCAACCCTACCGCACGCGGGTGGGTGCCGGTGCCGGGCGCCGCGCGAGCGGACCGATGGGGCGGATGCCGGCGTTCATGCCGGTCGCGGCGCCGTCTCGCGGTCATGCGGACTGTCCGCCCGCTCCCGCCCGCCGCGACCGCCGCCCCGTGCACCCTGGTCACTTGATGATCGCGTTCGCCACCACCACGATCACCCCGATCAGCGCGTCCCCGACGCCGGTGGCCACCGCCACGGCCCCGCCGCGTCCCGCCCACTTGGCCGAGAGCAGGCCCAGGACGAACAACAGGGCGACGTTGAAGGAGAACGCCGAGTACTCGACGCTCCCCGTGGGCCACCAGCCCCAGCCCGCCCCCGCGAGGATCAGGGCACTGGGCAGCATGGCCACGACCAGCGGCCACTCGGCGGCGAGGGCGCGCAGGGCCTGCCCACGCCGACGGGGGCCGCGCTCGGCGATGTAGTGGGCGTAGCCGTGCGCCAGGGCGGAGGCCAGAGCGGTCACCACCAGCCAGGCGGCGTCGTAGCGCCGGTCGTCCCGTGAGGTGTGCCCGTACTCGGTGAGCGCCGCCAGCACGGCGCTGGCCACCACGGCGCCGTAGACACCGCCGAAGAGCAGCATGGACCGGCGGTCGCGCGCGGGCCGCCCGGGCACGGTCTCCGTGGTGTCCGTCATGGCTGCTCTCTTCGGGGGCTTACAGATGCGGCGCTCTCCATGATCACCCGGCCCGGCGCGCCCCGCCACCTCACTCCACCGTGTACGCGATCAGCCGGTGACGGAGGGGGGTGCCGCCGCCGTCCCCCGGATCCGCAGCGTCGGCACGGCCAGGTGGACGCTGCCCTCTCCCCCGCGCCCGTCGAGGCGGTCCAGGAGGCAGCGGGCGGCGCGGCGGCCGACCTCGTGCGGGGCGGTGTCGACGGTGGTCAGCCAGACGTGGCGGAGCCGGGCGATGCTGGTGTTGTCGTAGCCGGTCACCGACACGTCCCCCGGCACCCGCAGCCCCAGTTCCCCAGCGGCCGAGAGCGCGCCGACGGAGGCGATGTCGTTCACGGCGAGGAGGGCGGTGGGCCGCTCCGGGCGGCTGAGGAGCCGTACGGCGGCGCGGTAGCCGCCCTCCTCGGTCATGTCGCCGGGTTCCACCACGGCCTGCCCGGCCAGGCCGTGCGCCCGCATCGCCGCCTCGAAGCCGCGCCGGCGCAGCTCGCCGACGGCGCCGTACCCGGCGAGGTGCGCGATGCGGCGGTGGCCGAGCCCGATCAGGTGCTCGGTGACCAGCCGGGCGCCGTGCTCGTCGTCGCCGGCCACGATGTCCACGCCGGGCGGCACCGGCTCGCGGGCACCCGCGACGACCACCGGCAGGCGCTCGGCGACCGTGCCGACGACGGCCTGTTCGGGCAGGGTGCCGACGACCACCAGGCCGTCCACGCCCAGGTCCAGGAAAGGGCCGGTCAGGTCGTGGCCGGTGCGGCGGTTGAGGCGGGCGTCGGCGAGCAGCATGTGCAGGCCGGCCGCGTGCAGGAGCGAGTTCAGGCCGTCGAGGAGGTCGACGAACCAGGGGTTGCGCAGGTCGTTGAGCAGCACGCCGACCGTGCGCGTGCGCTGCTCGCTCAGGCTGCGGGCGGCGGCGTTCGGCCGGTAGCCCAGCTCCCGCACGGCCCGCAGCACGGCCTCCCGCTTCTCGGGGCGCACCTGGCCGGAGCCGCGCAGCACCAGGGAGACCAGGGACTTGGATACCCCGGCGCGTTCGGCCACGTCGCGGATGGTCGGCGCTTTCATGTCATGGACCGTTCCACGAGCCGTTCCGGATTGTCAAAGGGTTGACACCTGCCGGAACTCTGCACAGGGTGGGCTGGACAGAAGGTGGACCGGTCCAAAGAAGGGCTGTCATGGTGGATTCGCTCGGCGTCGCGGTCATCGGGTTCGGCTGGATGGGCCGGGTGCACACCCGGGCGTACGCCCGCGTCCGCCATCACTACCCGCGGCTGGCCCTCCGTCCGCAGCTGGTGACCGTCGCCGAGGAGGTGCCGGGCCGGGCCGAGGAGGCCGCCGAACAGTTCGGCTTCGCCTCGGCCACCCGCGACTGGCGCGAGGTGGCCGCCGACCCGCGCGTACAGGCGGTCAGCATCACCGCCCCGAACTTCCTGCACCGGGAGATCGGCGTGGCGATGGCCGAGGCGGGCAAGCACGTCTGGATCGAGAAGCCGGTGGGCCTGACGGCCGATGACGCCCGGGCGGTGGCCGACGCGGTGGCCAAGGCGGGTGTGCGCAGCGCCGTGGGCTTCAACTACCGCAACGCGCCCGCCGTGGAGACGGCCCGCGGCCTGATCGCGTCCGGCGGGATCGGCACGGTCACCCACGCCCGCATCCGTCTGTTCAGCGACTACGCCGCCCACCCCGAGGGCGCCCTGACCTGGCGGTACGAGCGGGAGCGCGGCGGCAGCGGGGTGCTGGGCGATCTGGCCTCGCACGGCGTGGACCTGGCTCGTCACCTGCTCGGCGACATCGCGTCCCTGACCGCCGAAACGGCGGTCTTTGTACCCGAGCGGGCCCGCCCCACCGGCGCCACGGCGGGCCACGCCCGGGCGACGGGCGGCGATGTCGGGCCGGTGGAGAACGAGGACTACGTCAGCTGCCTGCTGCGCTTCGCCTCCGGCGCCCGCGGCGTCCTGGAGGCCTGCCGGGTGTCGGTCGGCGAGCAGAACACCTACGGCTTCGAGGTGCACGGCACCAAGGGCGCGGTGTTCTGGGACTTCCGCAGGATGAACGAGCTGGGTGTCAGCCGCGGCACGACCTACCAGGACCAGCCCGTCAGCACGGTCTACGCCGGCCCGGGCGACGGCGAGTTCGGGGCGTTCCAGCCGGGCGCGGCCAACGCCATGGGATACGACGACCTGAAGGTGATCGAGGCCGCCCGGTTCCTGCGCTCGATCGCGGAGGGCAAGCCGTACGGCGCGACGCTCACGGACGCCGTGCACAGTGCGCAGGCACTGGACGCGATGGCGCGGTCGGCTCAGAGCGGCTCCTGGGTGGACGTCCAGGGACCCTGACGGTCCGGGCTCGCGGACAGACGTCGGACGCCGGCGACCAGGGCGTCGATCACCGGCTGCGGGGGTTCGTCGGGCACGCCGTCCCGCTTCACCGGACCGGCGGTCCGCGCCGGCAGGGGGAGTTCCACCTGTACTCCCCCTCGGCGGGTCAGGTTGACCGGGTTCCTCGGATGCAGCCCGCGCAGGGCGGCCGGTATCGCCGCGAGGTCCGTGACGGCCCGGAAGCCGGGGGCGAAGGTGCTCAGCTCCTGCGCGAGGACGAGCGCCGCGTCCCGGTTGCCGCCGCCCAGGAACACCGTGCGGGCGGCCTGGGGCCGCATGTGGCCGTGCAGGGAGACCGTGAGGGAGACACCGGACAGGAACTCGCCGAGGAGCGCGCAGTGGTCCACGGCCATGCGGGGGGACGGGATGTGCACGGGCCGCCGTGTCCCCGGCTGGGTGAAGACGAGGCTGGTGGCGCCGCAGCGGCCGGCCACGATGTCCGCGAGTTCGGCCGTGCCCCCCTCGTTGCCGCCGTGCAGGGCCAGCAGTCCGATGCCGCTGCCTCGGACGAGGGTCGCGACCAGGGGCACGCCCTCGATCTGAAGGTGTTCGGTCCGCTCGGCGCGCGTCATTCCGCCCCTCTCCGGTTCGCCGTCTGCACGGGCATGTTGTACGGCGTGACGACCTGGATCGCCGACGGCAGGGTCGGCCCCGCGGGCGGCAGGGCACCGTGGGCGCGCATCACCAGGTGGCAGGCCTCACGCAGGTCCTGGCGCAGGTCGTGGTGGAGCACGGCGGACAGGCGGTGCTCGCGCAGCAGGCGGGTGTTGTCGTGGTCGAGGTCGTGCGCCACGAACACGGCGCACTCGCGGCCGAGGTCCGCGAAGGCCCGCAGAGTGGCGATGTTGCCGCCGCCGATCGAGTACACCGCGCGGATCTCCGGGTCCTTCTCCAGGGCGGCCCGCACCAGGTCGTACTGCGTGGCGTCCAGCCCCTGCCCCTCGGCGATCTCCACCAGCGCGCGCTGCGGGTGCCGGGCCCGCATGACACTGCGGAAGCCCATCTCCCGCCCCTCCTCGTTGCGGAAGAAGCCGCTGCTGAGGCTGGTGAGGACGTTGCCGGGCCGGTCGCCGAGCCACTGGCCCACAAGGTACGCGGCCGTGGCCCCGGCCGCCCGGTTGTCGATGCCGACGTAGCCGAGCCGGCCGCCGGCGGGCACGTCGGTGACCAGGGTGACGACCGGGACCCCGGCCGCGACCAGTCGGCCGACGGCGGCGGTGACCTCGGGGAGGTCCGGGGCCTTGAGGATGACGCCCTGCGAGCCGCGCCGGGCGATGCGGTCCAGGGTGCCGACCAGCTCCCGCGCCGGCCCGGTCTCCCTGAAGTGGAAGCGGGAGCGCAGCACGGCCGGGTGCAGCGCCGGCAGTTCGGCCTCCAGGGCGGCGCGCACGGCCGTACTGAACCGCTCGGGCGCCTGCATCACGATGTCCACCATGAAGGTCCGGCCGACCAGCCGGACCTGGGTGCGCTGCCGGTCCAGGTCCGCGATGGCCCGCCGTACCTCCTGCGCGGTGCTCTCCCGCACCCCTCCCCTGCCGTTCAGCACGCGGTCCACCGTGGCCTCGCTGAGACCGGCCTGACGTGCGATCTCGCGGATCGGGAAGGGGTGGCCCATGGCGGGGTCTCCTTGGCTCCTTGAGGGGTTTTTGATGGCCGCGTGCTCGTTGTTCGAGGGATTTGTACTGACAAGAATGGCAGGGCCACGTCGTTTCCGGGACCGAGTCGCTCCCGTGATCGAAAGAAGGACACCGACGTGCCCGACCGAAGGGAGGACGCGACCCAGCGGGCCTTCCGTGGTCTGGTCCTGACTGAGCCGGGTGGAATCAAGCCCGTCCGGCGATCGAGGACGGGCCCGAAGGGCGATCGAGGTCCGGGGCGGAGCCCCGGCAACGGACAGCAACACCACACACAGGAAAGCAGCAGAGCGTATGCGCATCGGAATCCTCGGCCTCGGCCGCATCGGCGCCTTCCACGCCGAGACCCTCTCCGGGCTCGACGCCGTCGAGTCCCTCGTCGTCGCCGACCCGTTCGCGGACGCGGCCAAGGCCGCCGCCGAGCGGTTCGGGGCCGAGGTCGCGGACTCGCCCGAGGCGCTCCTCGCGGCCGGCGTGGACGGGCTCGTGGTGGCCGCGGCGACCGACGCCCACCCCGCGCTGATCCTGGCCGGCGTCGAGGCCGGCGTCCCCGTCTTCTGCGAGAAGCCCGTCGCCCGCACCATGCGGGAGGGCGTGGAGGTGCTCAAGGCCGTCGAGGGCAGCGACGTCCCCCTCCAGATCGGCTACAACCGCCGCTTCGACACCGGGTTCGTGGCCGCCCGGGCCGCCGTCCAGCGGGGCGAGCTGGGCAAGCTGCACACCGTACGGTCGACGACGCTGGACCCGGCGCCGCCGCCGGCCGCGTACATCGCCGCCTCGGGGGGCATCTTCCGGGACTGTTCCGTGCACGACTTCGACATCATCCGCTGGGTGACCGGCCGCGAGGTGACCGAGGTGTACGCGGTGGGCGGCAACCGGGGCGCCGGCTACATCGAGGAGGCGGGCGACGCCGACACCACCGGCGCGATCCTCACCCTGGACGACGGCACGATCGCGGTGGTCTCCAACAGCCGCCACAATGCCCGGGGTTACGACGTCCGTATGGAACTGCACGGCTTCACCGACTCCATCGCCGTGGGCCTGGACGACCAGTTGCCGCTGCGCTCGGTCGAGCCCGGCGTGACCTTCCCCTCCGGCACGCCGCACGACTTCTTCATGGACCGCTTCACGGACGCCTACCGCGCCGAACTCACCGCGTTCACCGAGGTCGTGGCCGGTACCCGGCCGTCCCCGTGCACGATCGCCGACGCGCTGGAGGCCGGCTGGATCGCGGAGGCCTGCACGCTGTCGCTGCACGAGCACCGGCCGGTGACGATCGAGGAGGTCCGGGGCGTCGCCTGAGCGACCCTCACAGGCAGTAACGCACCAGCCACTCGTCCGGATCGTAGGCGTCCCGCGCCGGATCCGGCAGGGTGGCCGGTCGTTCCTCCACCGTGTGCTCGGGGCGCACCCGCTGCGGCAGCGTCCCGAACCGGGCACGGCGCACAGCGGCCTCGGCGGTGTGCTGTGTGCCCTCGTCCCTCGACTCGCCGTTCATCCGGTCCTCCCCGTCACGGTGTCCGCACACCTGTCACCCTCTCCAACGTCCTCACCGCGCCGCCGGTTCCGCGGGCAGGTTGAAAACGTGGTCCGGAGACACAATCTTCGTGATCGCGTCCCCGAACAGGGTGCTGGGCTCGGCCCCCTTGTAGTTGATGTCGGTGTTCAGCACGACGACGAGGGTGGCCTGCGCCGACGGCAGGTAGATGGTGAGGGACTCGTAGCCGGGCAGGGAGCCGTTGTGGCCGATCCAGCCCTGGACGTCGAAGATGCCGAGGCCGTACCCGGCGCCCGGGATGGGCGTCGCGGGGGTGATGAGGCGTTGCTTCTGGGTGGCGGCGCTGATCAGCCGGGAACCGTCCGGCAGTTGGCCCGTGGCCACCGTGCGCGCCCACACGCGCAGGTCCTCCAGGTCGGAGATCATCGCGCCGGCCGCCCAGCCCCAGGAGGGGTTCCAGTCGGCCGAGTCCTCGACCCTGCCGGTCGCGGTCTGGTCGGTGTAGCCCTGCGGGTGCGGCTCGGGGAACTCGTTGCCGGCCGGGAAGAGGGTGTGCCTGAGGCCGGCGGGGACGAGGACGTGGTGCTGGATGTAGTCCGCCAGCGACTGGCCGCTCATCCTCTCGACGACCAGGCCGAGCAGGATCAGGTTGGTGTTGCTGTAGAAGAACTTCTCCCCCGGCGGGAACAGCACGGGGTGCCTGAAGGCGTAGCCGAGCAGTTGCCGCGGCGTGAACGGCCGCTGCGGATCGGACGTGAGCGCCTTGAAGAAGCCGTCGTCCTCGGAGTAGTTGAACAGCCCGCTGCGCATGCCGGCCAGCTCGCGCAGGGTGATCCTGTCGCCGTTCGGCACGCCGTCGACGTACGTGCCGATCGTGTCGTCCAGCCCCACCTTGCCCTGGTCGACGAGCTGCAGCAGCGCCGTCACGGTGAACGTCTTGGTCTCGCTGCCGATCCGCGTGTACAGGCCGGGGGACATCCGCCGGCCGGTGTCCTTGTCGGCGACGCCGAAGGACCGCACGTAGTGGCCCTTGTCGGGTGTCCACAGGCCGACGGTGACCCCAGGGACGTTCGCCTCGCGCATCACGCCCCGCACCGCCGCGTCGAGCTGCCGCTGCACGGCGGGCGTGAGCTCGCGGACGTCGTTGCCGGAGGGGGTGGGCGAGGGCGGTACGGGGGCGGTGGAGACGGCCGACGGCGGCGGCGCGGCGGCCCAGCCCGCGGCCGGTACCACCAGCATGCCCACCGCGGTGGCGGCGACGGCCCCCCTGCGCAGTCGTGCTGACGTGTGCGGCATGGGCGTGCTCCCGACGTCGGCTAACCCCAGCATAGGAGCGCCCGCGCGGCACCGCCTGTCGGCGGTGCCGCGCGGACGCTCCTCCCGGAACCCGGGGTCGGTCAGGCGCTGGTTCAGGCCCCGCACGACCTCAGGAACTGCCGCGTGCGCACCGCGATGGGCAGTGGCTTGTCCGGCTCGCACGGGTACATGTCCTGCTCGACGATGGCGAACAGCTCCACGCCGAGCTTCTGGGCGGCGGTCAGTACGGGCTCCAACGCGGGCACCCCGGACGGCGGTTCGCACATCACCCCGCGCTGCACCGCCGGACCGAACGGCACCTCGTTGCGCACGACGTCGGCCAGGATCTCCGGGTCGACCTGCTTGAGGTGGAGGTAGCCGATGCGTTCGCCGTAGGTCTCGATCAGCTTGACGCTGTCACCGCCGCAGTAGGCGTAGTGGCCGGTGTCCAGGCAGAGGTTGACCAGTTCGGAGTCGGTGGAGTCGAGGAAGCGCTCGACGTGGTCCTCGGTGTCGAGGTGGGTGTCGGCGTGCGGGTGGACGACGATGTCGAGGCCGTACGTCTCCTTCACCTCGTGCCCGAGGCGTTCCATGCCCTTGGTGAGGTGCGCCCACTGCCCGACCGTCAGCTCCGGCGGCTCGAGGATCTCGGCCGTCTTGTCGTCCCGCCAGAAGGAGGGGATGACGACGAGGTGCCGCGCGCCCATGGCCTGGGTGAGCGCGGCGACCTGGCTGACGTGGTCCCAGGTGGACTCCCAGACGGACGGGCCGCGGTGCATGCCGGTGAAGACCGTGCCCGCCGACACCTTCAGGTTCCGCTGCCCCAACTCGTCGGTGAGCCGGGCCGGGTCGGTGGGCAGATAGCCGTACGGGCCCAGCTCGATCCACGAGTAGCCGGCCTCGGCGACCTCGTCCAGGAAGCGCTGCCAGGGCACCTGCCGCGGGTCGTCGGGGAACCAGACGCCCCAGGAGTCGGGGGCCGAGCCCACCCGGATGCGGTCGAGGGCGTTGACCATGGTTCAGGGGGTCCCTTCGGGAGAGGCCGCCACGGGCGCGGTGAGGTCCTGCTCTTCGGGCAGTTCTTCCACGTCGACACCGCGGACCTGGGACAGCTCGTGCTTGAGTGCCGCGAGTTCGGCGCCGCCGGCCATGTGGTTGGTGAGTTCCTCGAGGCTGACCTCGCTGCGGTCGGCGGACAGTTCCATGGTGCCCAGGCGCAGCACGCTGAAGTGGTCGCCGACCATGTAGGCGTGGTGGGGGTTGTGGGTGATGAAGATGACGCCGAGGCCGCGGTCACGGGCGGCGGCGATGTACTTCAGCACCACGCCGGACTGCTTGACGCCGAGGGCGGCGGTGGGCTCGTCGAGGATGAGGACGCGGGCGCCGAAGTAGACGGCGCGGGCGATGGCCACGCACTGGCGCTGGCCGCCCGACAGGGTGCCGATGGGCTGTTCCAGGTCGTCCAGGACGATGCCCATGTTGCGCAGTTCTTCGTCCGCGGTCTTCTTCATGCGGTCGATGTCGAGGCGGCGGACCGGCCAGGGGCCCTTGGTCATCTCCGAGCCGAGGAAGAAGTTGCGCCACACCGGCATCAGCGGGACGGTGGCGAGGTCCTGGTAGACGGTGGCGATGCCCTTGTCGAGGGCCTCACGCGGGGTGGAGAAGCGCACCGGGTTGCCGTCGACGAGGAAGTCGCCCTCGGTGTGCTGGTGCAGCCCCGAGATGATCTTGATGAGGGTGGACTTGCCGGCGCCGTTGTCGCCCAGCACGCAGGTCACCCGCCTGGGGTGGACCTGGATGTCGACGCCGTGCAGGGCACGGATGTTGCCGTAGGACTTGCCGGCGCCGCGGAGTTCCACGATCGGCCCGTCCTCGGCGGGCACGGTGTCCTGGAGGACGGCGCCGTGGGTTCCGGTTCCGTTGGCTGTCATCGGGTCTACCTCCGGGTCGCCGTGCGCTGGACCCACAGATTGATCAGGACGGCGCCGAGGAGCATCACGCCGAGGAAGGCCTTGAACCAGTCGGGGTTCCAGCCCGCGTAGACGATGCCCTGGTTCACCATGCCGAACATGAAGGCACCGAAGACGGGGCCGATGGCGGAGCCGTAGCCGCCGGTGAGCAGGCAGCCGCCGATCACGGCCGCGGAGATGTAGATCAGCTCCTGCCCGACGCCCTCGCCGGACTGCACGGTGTTGAAGGAGAACAGCTGGTGCATGCCGACGAACCAGGCGCCGAAGCCGACGGTCATGAACAGGGTGATCTTGGTGAAGTTCACCGGGACACCGACCGCCCGCGCGGAGTCCTTGTTGCCGCCGACCGCGAAGATCCAGTTGCCGTACTTGGTGCGCAGCAGCACCCAGGTGGCGATGGCGGCGAAGACCAGCCACCACACCACCGTGATCTTCACCTGGACGCCGCCGACGTCGAAGGACGAGGCGAAGAGCTTCCTCGCCCGGCCGAAGCCGTCCATGTCGCTGATGTCGTCGGTCGCCACGTTGCCGGTGACCAGTTTGGTCACCGCGAGGTTGACGCCCTGCAGGATCAGGAAGGTGCCCAGGGTCACCAGGAAGCTCGGCAGCCCGGTGCGCACCACCATCCAGCCGTTCAAGGCGCCGATGCCCAGCGAGACGATCAGCGCGACGATCACGCCCATCCACACGTTCATCGTCAGCTGGTAGCTGAGCATGCTCGCGGTCAGCGCCGAGCTGATCACGGCGACACCGGACGACAGGTCGAACTCGCCGCCGATCATCAGCAGGGCGACCGGCAGGGCCATGATCCCGATGGTCGACGACTGGTAGAGGACCGTCGCCATCGAGCTGCCCTGGCGGACCGAGGGCGCCGCGATCAGGAAGAAGATCAGCACGGCCACGGCGCCGAGGAAGACGCCCACCTCGGGCCGGGCCAGCAGCCGGAGCGCCAGGGGGCGCTCGGCGGTGCGTCCGTCGGTCTTCCTGGGGCCGGGACCCGGCGGTGCGGTCACCGCCGGGTCAGCCTGCTGGGTCATGCTCATCACCGGGTGCCCTTCGCGGCGAACCGGGCGATGGTGTCGACGTTGGACTTGTCGACGAAGGCCGGTCCGGTCAGCACCGGCTGCTCGCCGCCGCCGCTGTAGTTGCCGTTGTTCTTGTAGAGCCACAGGGAGTCGATCGCCAGGTAGCCCTGCAGGTAGGGCTGCTGGTCGACGGCGAACTGGATGGTGCCCTTCTTGATGGCGCTGGTCAGTTCCTTGTTCAGGTCGAAGGTGGCGACCTTGGCCTTGCTGCCCGCCTCGTCCACCGACTGCACGGCGGTCAGCGCGTAGGGGGCGCCCAGGGTGACCAGGTAGTCGATGGCGGAGTCCTGCTTGAGCTTGGCGGTGATCGTCGACTTCACGGACGGCATGTCGGTGCCGTTCACGTACAGCGTCTCAGTCGTGCCGGAGAACGTCTTCTTCACGCCGTCGCAGCGCTGGGTGAGGCCGATGTTGCCCTGCTCCTGGACCACGCAGACGGCCTTCTTGGCGCCGGCCTGGTTCAGCCGCTTGCCGAGCGCCTCGCCGGCCACGCCCTCGTCCTGTCCGAAGAACTCGGTCAGGCCGAGCTTCTTCCAGTCACTGACGCCCGAGTTGAGGCCGACCACGGGTATCTTCGCGGCGGCCGCCTTGCTGATGACGTCCTTCATGGCGTCGGGCTTGGCGAGCGTGACGGCGATGCCGTCGACCTTCTGGTCGACGGCGTTCTGCACCAGGCTGGCCTGGTTGCCGGCGTTCGGGTCGTGCGAGTAGACGAGATCGATGTTGTCCTTGGCGGCGGCGGCCTCAGCACCCTTGCGGACGATGTCCCAGAAGGTGTCGCCGGGCGCCTGGTGGGTCACGAGCGCGACCGTCATACGGGGGGTCGTGGCCTTGCCCGCGGAGGCGTTCGACCCTCCCTCTTCGGCCTTCTTCCCTCCCGAACTGCTGGAGCAGCCGGCGAGGGTCAGTGCTGCCACGGCGGCCACGGCCACGACAGGGGCCAGTCTGCGGGAGCGGGAGTGGGAAGAGCGGTCCATTTTTCCAGCACCTCACTGTGCGACGAGGGGAAAGGACGCTGTTGCGCTGGGACGGGATCCAAGTCCCTGGCGAGCCTGCTGTCAATACTTTGTTAGGACATCATTTCACGAGCTAGTCAGAATGTAAGTACAAACCATTGACAGTCCTGCTGTCCGCACCTACACCTGAGGGGCATGAGCCACTCGAGTCAGTCAACATGCCGCCTGACGGTCGCGCAGGCGCTGGTGCGGTTCCTGTCCGTCCAGTACACCGAACGCGACAGCGTGCGGCACCGGTTGATCGCCGGCACCTGGGGCATCTTCGGTCACGGCAACGTCGCCGGGATCGGGCAGGCGCTTCTGGAGTACGGCGACCGGATGCCCTACCACCAGGGTCGCAACGAGCAGGCCATGGTGCACGCGGCCGTCGGACACGCCCGGCAGCTCAATCGCCTCTCCGCGCAGGCGGTGACGACGTCCATCGGGCCGGGCGCCACCAACCTCGTCACCGGGGCGGCCCTCGCCACCGTCAGCCGTCTGCCCGTCCTCCTCCTGCCCGGCGACTACTTCGCCACCCGCGCCGCGGCGCTGGGAGCAGGTCGTGGAGGCCGCCTACCGGGCCGCCGACGAGAACGCCGTGCCGACCCAGACGCAGGTGCTGGGCGCCCTGGACGCGGTGGCCGGCGACGACGACGTGGTGATCAACGCGGCGGGCTCGCTCCCCGGCGACCTGCACAAGCTGTGGCGGGCCCGCTCTCCGCGCCAGTACCACCTGGAGTACGGCTACTCGTGCATGGGCTACGAGATCCCGGCCGGCATCGGCGTCCAGCAGGCGGCCCCGGACGCCGTCGTCTGGTCCCTCGTCGGCGACGGCACGTACCTGATGATGCCGACCGAGATCGTCACGGCCGTCCAGGAGCGGCTGCCGGTCAAGCTCGTCCTGATCCAGAACCACGGATACGCCTCCATCGGCGCCCTGTCGGAGTCGGTGGGCGGCGAGCGGTTCGGCACCGCGTACCGCCACCGGGCCCCGGACGGCACCTTCACGGGCGCCCCGCTGCCCGTGGACCTCGCCGCCAACGCCGCGAGCCTCGGCATGGACGTACTGCGTGCCAGGACCGTCCGCGAGCTGCGCGAGGCGCTCGGCACGGCCCGCGCCGCCGGCCGGCCGACCTGCGTGTACGTGGAGACCGACCCGACGCCCACCGCTCCGGCGGCCGAGGCCTGGTGGGACGTGCCGGTCGCCGGGACCGCCTCCCGCGAGGCCGCCGTACGGGCCCGCGAGGACTACGACCGGCGGGTCGCGGACCGTCGCCGGCACCTCTGAACTCCCCCCACCCCGAAGGAGGTCTCCCGATGGCGAGGACCGGTGACCGCGCCCGTCCCGTGACCGTCTCCGCGCTCGACCGCGTCGACTTCGCCCTGGACCGGACGAGTCCGGTGCCGCTGTACCACCAGCTCGCGCAGCAACTGGAGGCGGCGATCGAGCACGGGGCGCTCGCCCCGGGCAACCTGCTGGGCAACGAGATCGACCTGTCCGTCCGGCTGGGCCTGTCCCGGCCGACGGTCAGACAGGCGATCCAGTCCCTGGTGGACAAGGGGCTGCTGGTGCGCCGCCGGGGCGTCGGCACACAGGTCGTACACAGCCAGGTCAAGCGGCCCCTGGAGCTCAGCAGTCTCTACGACGACCTGGAGTCGGCCGGGCAGGACCCGACCACGCGGGTGCTGCGCAACGAGCGCGTCCCGGCGACCGCGGACGTCGCCGCCGCGCTCGGCGTGGCCGAGGGCGGCGAGGTCACGATCCTGGAACGGCTGCGCTTCACACACGGCCAACCGGTGGCGTTCCTGTGCAACTACCTGCCCGCCACCCTGCTCGAACTCGACAGCGGCCGACTGGAGTCGACCGGTCTGTACCGGATGATGCGCTCAGCCGGGATCACCCTGCACAGCGCCCGGCAGACCATCGGCGCCCGCCGCGCCACCGCCGAGGAGGCCGTCCGGCTCGACGAGAAGGAGGGCGCGGCCCTGCTCACCATGCAGCGCACGGCGTACGACGACACGGGTCGCCCGGTCGAGTACGGGTCGCACGTCTACCGGGCGTCGCGGTACGCCTTCGACTTCCAGCTGCTGGTCAGGCCGTGACTGTCACTTTGTGAACGAAGTCGCTGGTGGCCGTGTCGATTACGTTTCGGGCAAGAGACGCACGAGACGGACGGAAGCTATTGACGCATGAGCGGACATGGGGCTGTTATTACGCCCACGATGTTCGGTCGAGTTGGTTTCTGATCGGTTTCGAGCACCTTTCGGAGGCCGGCTCTCCCCTTGTCCGAGCCCTGCCTTCTCAGGAGCCGCCATGCGCCACTCCCCGTCCGGTCTGTCCGTTCCGGGCCCCAGCCGCCGTTCCCTGCTCCGCGGAGTAGGCGGAGCCGCCCTCCTCACCGGCGCCGGCGTACCCCTGCTGTCCGCCTGTGGCGGCAGCGGCTCGTCCTCCGACCCGAAGACCGTCACCCTCGGCTCCAACTCCTCGGACGCGGTGCCGAAGAAGGCGTTCGCCCAGATCTACGCGGCCTTCACCAAGCAGTCCGGCATCAAGGTCGACGTCAACACCAAGGACCACAACACCTTCCAGGAGCAGATCAACTCCTACCTGCAGGGCACGCCGGACGACGTCTTCACCTGGTTCGCCGGCTACCGCATGCAGTTCTTCGCGGCGAAGGGCCTGGCCAGCGCTATCGACGACGTGTGGGCGAAGATCGGGGACAACTTCCCCGACGCCATGAAGAAGCTCAGCAGGGGCGAGGACGGCAAGTACTACTTCGTGCCGCTGTACACATACCCGTGGGCGGTCTTCTACCGCAAGAGCGTCTTCAGGCAGCACGGCTACGAAGTACCCACCAACTGGGACCAGTTGGTCGCCCTCGCCAAGCAGATGAAGAAGGACGGCCTGGTCCCGATCGCCTTCGGCGACAAGGACGCCTGGCCGGCGATGGGCACCTTCGACCAGATCAACTTCCGCCTCAACGGCTACGACTTCCACACGTCCCTGATGGCGGGCAAGGAGTCGTGGACCGACGCCAAGGTGAAGGCCGTCTTCGACCACTGGGCGGAGCTACTGCCCTACCACCAGGACGGCGCCGTCGGCCGTACCTGGCAGGACGCGGCGCAGACCCTGGTGTCGAAGAAGGCCGGCATGTACGTGCTGGGCTCCTTCGTGGCGCAGCAGTTCACGAACAAGGCCGACCTGGACGACCTGGACTTCTTCGCCTTCCCGGAGATCAACTCGTCGTACGGCCAGGACACCGTCGAGGCCCCCACCGACGGCTTCATGGTCAGCAGGAGCCCGAAGAACCACGCGGGCGTCGTCAAGCTGATGGAGTACCTGGGCACCCCCGAGGCCGAGGCCGTCTACCTCAAGGCCGACTCGAGCGTGGTGGCCGCCTCCAGCAAGGCGGACACCTCCTCGTACACGGCGCTGCAGAAGAAGGCGTACACGATGATCAGCGAGGCCAAGAGCCTCACCCAGTTCATGGACCGCGACAGCCGGCCCGACTTCACCTCGACGGTGATGCAGCCCGCGCTGCAGAAGTTCATCCGTGACCCCAAGGGCGTCGACAGCATCCTGTCGTCCGTCGAGCGCCAGAAGAAGACGATTTTCGCCTCCTCATGACCACCGACACCCCCACGAAGTCCCCGGAGGCGGCTCCCGAGCGGCCTTCGGGGACCGCATCCGCCAAGAAGCGGGTCGCGCAGGGCCACCGGCGCCTGCTCACCCGCCGTGACCGCGTCACGCTCGCCCTCATGGCGGGCGTGCCGACGATTCTGCACGTCGCCCTGGTGTGGCTGACGGCCCTGGCCTCGATCGCGCTGGCCTTCACCACCTGGGACGGCATCGGCTTCGGCTCGATCAAGTGGGTCGGGCTGCAGAACTTCAAGGACCTGTTCACCGGCAATCCGCAGTTCTGGCCGGCCGTCGAGCACAACGTCATCTGGTTCGTCGTGCTCATCCTGATACCGACCCCGCTCGGTCTCTTCCTGGCCGTCCAACTGGACAAGAAGATCCGCTTCAGCCGCGTCTACCAGACGGCGTTCTTCCTCCCGGTCGTGGTGTCGCTGGCGGTCACCGGCTTCGTCTGGCAGCTCGTCTACAACCCCGACACGGGCCTGATCAACAGCCTCGCCGGGGCCAACAAGCCCGGCCACTACATCGACTGGATCGGCGACCCGCACCTCAACCTGTGGGCCGTCCTGGTCGCCGCCTCCTGGCGGCACACCGGCTACATGATGATCCTTTACCTGGCCGGTCTGAAGGGCGTCGACCCGTCCCTCAGGGAGGCCTCGGCGCTGGACGGCGCCAACGAGTGGCAGACGTTCAAGAACGTCGTCTTCCCGACGCTGCGGCCCACCAACACCGTCGTCCTGGTCGTCACCATCATCGAGGCCCTGCGCGCCTTCGACCTGGTGTTCGTCTTCAACAAGGGCGCCCAGGGCACCGAGTTGCTGTCCATCCTGGTGACGAACAACATCATCGGAGAGTCGAGCCGGATCGGATACGGATCGGCGATCGCCGTCGTCCTGCTGGTGATCTCCCTCGCGGTGATCATCCCGTACCTGATCGCCACCTTCCGGAAGGAGCGGCGCGCATGAGCACCCCCACCGCCGCGCCCGGCAAGCAGCGCACCCCCGTCCGCCCGGCGAGGGTGCTGCTGCACGTGTTCCTCGTCGTCACCTCGCTGGCCTGGCTCGGCCCGCTGCTGTGGGCGCTGTTCGCGGCCCTGCGGCCGTACTCGGAGACCAGCGCCGAGGGCTACGTCTCCTGGCCGGACAAGCTGAGCTTCGACAACTTCACGAACGCTTTCCAGCAGTCCGACATGATGCACTACTTCGGCAACACGCTGCTGATCGCGGTGCCGGCCGTACTGCTGACGCTGCTGCTGTCGTCGATGGTCGCGTTCTACGTCAGCCGCTTCGACTTCCGGCTCAACCTGTTCCTGCTGCTGGTGTTCACGGCCGGCAACCTGCTGCCGCAGCAGGTCATCATCACCCCGCTGTACCGCATGTACCTGCTCGTGAACCTGCCCGGCATCACGGTCAGCGGCAAGCTGTACGACTCCGCCCTCGGCCTGGTACTCATCCACATGGCGTTCCAGTCCGGGTTCTGCTCCTTCGTGCTGAGCAACTACATGCGGATGCTGCCGCACGAGCTGACCGAGGCCGCGCTGGTCGACGGCGCGTCCGTGTGGCGGATGTACTGGCAGATCGTGCTGCCGCTGTGCAAGCCGGCGATGGCGGCCCTGGCGACGCTGTTGTCCATCTGGATCTACAACGACTTCTTCTGGGCCATCGTGCTGATCTCGACCGGCGAGAACATGCCGATCACCTCGGCGCTGAACAACCTGTCCGGGCAGTACTTCACTGACCCCAACCTGGTCGCCGCGGGCGCCCTGCTCACCGCGATCCCGACGCTGATCGTGTACTTCGTGCTGCAGCGCCAGTTCGTGAGCGGTCTGACGCTGGGCGCCAACAAGGGCTGAGGCCCCTGTTTCCGTGAAAGGGATCCCCGAGCACCACCCCTGCACCCCGGTCGCCTCGGCCCTCGTGGACCGGCGCACCGCGCGCGTCCACGAGGAGGGCCGGCAGTCCTGGAGCCCCAACCTGCGCGGGCGCCGAGATCCCGGTCCCGGTGGGCGCCACCGAGCTCCTCACCGGCAAGGAGACCGCGGGCTCGGTCACGCCGGCCCGGGTGACGTCGCGGTCGTGCGGGAGCCGCGCGCGGAGGGCTAGGGGGCGCTGGGCTCGGGCCTGTCGAACAGGGCCCAGGTGAACAGGGTGACCGGGCGCCGGCGGTGTTCGCCGTCCACCGTGATGTCGACGGCCTCGTTGTAGAAGGCGAGGAGCCCCCTGACCGCTCCCACCGCGGGCAGGGGGTCCGGGTAGCTCCAGACGATGTTGCCCGGCACGTCCGCGTCGGCCCGCCAGGACCAGTACTCGGCGACGCCCTTGTACGGGCACCTGCTGCTGTGGCCGGTGGGCTCCAGCAGGTCGAGGCGGACGTCCTCGCGGGGGAGGTAGAACCGCGTGGGCAGCCCGGTCTCGAACAGCAGTACCGGGCGCCGGGTGTCCGCCGCCACCGTGCCGTCGATCTCGACCACGACGTGGCGGCTGCTGGGCAGGGCGTCGACGCGTTTGTGCGGATCACGGGGGTGGACGAAGATCTCTTCCTCCTCCTCGTACCAGTGATCGAGGCCCGGGCCCTTGTTCTGGAACCAGGCGAAGGTGATGTGCCCGGCGAGTTCGCGGCCGGGGTACGTCCAGGCCGCGTTCCGCAGCAGGTCCCCGCCGGCGTCGAGGTCGTAGAAGACCCGCGACCCGGCATGGGCGCCGGTCGGGGGGTGCGCCGCCGGGCGGAGGAGGTCCTCGCGCACCTCCTCGCGCGGGAAGGCGTACTGCGGTACGGGCAGTCCGGGCTCCCACACGAGTACGGGATGCCGGCTGTCCACGACGGTGACCTCGCCCTTCACCCCGCGCACCCAGCGGTCGCTGGACTCCCACAGGAAGCCCTCCCGGGTGGTGCGGACGGAATGGGCGGTAGGAAGTGTGGTCATGACCCGCTCCTTGGGCTCTTGAAGGAGCCTACGTCGGCGGCGGGCCGGCAGCGCGCTCAGTGCGCGGCGTCCAGGCGGGCCCGCTGCTCCTCGCTGGGTTCCAGGTCCACGGCGGCGAGGTTCTCCTCCAGCTGGGCCACCGACGAGGCCCCGGCGAGCGGGACGACCGGCAGCGGACCGCCCAGCTGCCAGGCCAGCACCGCCTGGCCCGGGGTCGCGCCGGTCTCGCGGGCCACGTCCTTCAGGGCCGCGAGCCGGGCGGGGGTGCCGGGGTGGTCGTAGCCGGGCGGCAGCGGCTTCTCCGGGCGGGTGTAGGCGCCCTTCAGGAGCGGCGAGTAGGCGACCAGGGTCAGGTCCGGCTCGGCGCGCAGGTAGTCGATCAGCTGTGCGTCGGCGCCGCCGAGGCTGCCGTCCGGGAAGAGGTCGCCCGGTACGTCGGTGCGAGGCCTGAGGAAGCTGTGCTCGTACTGGAGCACCTCATAGCCGGGCAGGCCCGCCGCGGCGGCAAGGGCACGGGCCCGCTCCACCCGCCACACGGCGTGGTTGATCCGCCAGGCCGCCGCCCTCGTGGGTGCGGGTGGCGGGACCGTAGGCGGCGGCGCAGAAGCTGAGGCGGGGGAAGCGGAACTGCCGGGTCAGCAGCGCGGTTTCGCGCTCGGTGTCGTACAGCAGCAGGGTGACGCCGTTGCCGCGGTGGCCCCTCTCTGCCACCCCGGGCCGGTCCCCGTGATCACGGACGACACGGGTGATCGCGCGGGTGCCGGTGCTCTCGGTGACGGGGATGCCGAGGACGTCGGCGCCGGGCGCCGAAACAGCGAAAAGGCCGCATCGGGATACCCGATACGGCCTCTCGGCCAACTGCTCCAGCAGTCGGGACGACAGGATTTGAACCTGCGACCCCTTGACCCCCAGTCAAGTGCGCTACCAAGCTGCGCCACGTCCCGGTGCGCCCATCCACGGTGAGCCGTGTGATCGCGCGGACAGCACTTTACCGTACGCCGGGGGGTCGGCCGAAGGGGGCGCCCGGGCCGGGGGAGAATCGGGCGTATGGGCAGCAGCCGGGACCGGGACAGTGAGGGGCGGGCGCGGAACGCGCGCCCGCGGGACGGGCTGGGGCGGCCCCTGCCGTACGGCGCGCAGGGGGTGTCACGGCAGCCCGAGGGGGTGGTGCGGACCCCGGAGGAGACCGTCGGTGAGGCGCAGGCGCTGCTGGCGGCGGGCAAGCCGTTCCACGCGCACGAGGTCTTCGAGGACGCCTGGAAGTCGGGTCCGCACAGTGAGCGCGCGCTGTGGCGGGGGCTGGCGCAGCTGGCCGTGGGGCTCACGCACGCGGCCCGGGGGAACGCGGCCGGCGGGGCGCGGCTGCTCAGGCGCGGGGCGGCCGCCGTCGAGGAGTGGGCGGCCGGCAGCGGGGAGCGGCAGCCGTACGGCATCGATCTCGCCGGGGTCGTCGGCTGGGCGTCGGAGCTGGCCGAGGCCGTGGAACGGGGCGGTGGACCGGTCGACGCGCGGGCGCGGGCGCCTCGGCTGCGGGGCGCCGGGCCGTCGTAGCGGCGCGTGCGGAGGCGGTGCACGCACGGTCAGTGGCATGCGGCAGACTCGGGGGCGTGCGAAAGATTCATGTCATCGGTATCGGCGCGGGCGACCCCGACCAGCTGACCCTGCAGGCGGTCAAGGCTCTGCGGGACACGGACGTGTTCTTCCTTCTCGAGAAGGGTGAGGTGAAGTCGGACCTCACCCGGCTGCGCCGGGACATGCTCGACGCACACATGCCGGACGGGTCGTACCGGCTCGTCGAGGCCCGGGACCCGGAACGGGACCGGAGCGCGGGCGGCGCCGCGTACTCCCCCGCCGTCGGGGACTGGCGCAGTGCCCGTGCCGGCATCTACGAGCGGCTGATCGGCGAGGAGCTGGGCGACGGCCAGACCGGTGCCTTTCTGGTGTGGGGGGACCCCGCGCTGTACGACAGCACGCTCGGGATCCTGGAAGAGGTTCTGGAGCGGGGCAACGTGGCCTTCGAGTACGACGTCGTGCCCGGCATCAGCAGCGTCTCGGCGCTGGTCGCCCGGCACCGCACGGGGCTGAACCGGGTCGCCCGGCCGGTGCAGATCACCACCGGGCGGCGGCTGGCCGAAGGCTTTCCGGAGGGCGTGGACGACGTGGTGGTGATGCTCGACGTCCACCAGACCTTCCGGCAGTACGCGGGCGACGACATCGACATCTACTGGGGCGCCTACATCGGCACCCCGGACGAGATCCTCGTCTCCGGTCCGATCGCCGAGGCCGCCCCCCGCATCGAGCGCCTGCGGGCGCAGGCCCGGGAGCGCAAGGGCTGGATCATGGACACGTATCTGCTGCGCCGGCATCGGCGGGAGTGAGGCACGGCTCGCCCGGACACTCGTGCGGCCCGTTCCCTCGCGGGTGCGCGGTCGACCGGCTGCGGGCCTCGGTCACGGCCGGCTGGGGCCCAGCCGCTCCAGCCCGTCCAGCCGCGCGAGTACGGCCGCCACGTCGGGCAGCGCGGTCACGCCCTCCGGCAGCGGGGGTCGTCGTACGACGACCACGGGCAGCCCGAGTTCACGCGCGGCCGTCAGTTTGGCGGCCGTCGCCTCTCCCCCGCTGTCCTTGGTCACCAGTACGTCGACGCGGTGGCCGCGCAGCAGATCCCGTTCGCCGGCGACCGTGAACGGGCCGCGGGCCAGCAGGATCTCGGCGTCGGGCGGCATCGGCGGCTCGGGGGGCTCCACCGACCGTACGAGGAAGTGCAGGCCGGTCAGGTGCGCGAAGGCCGCGAGGCCCAGGCGGCCGGTGGTGAGGAAGACCCGGCGGCCCAGGACGGGCAGCGCGTCGGCCGCCGCGCCGAGTGAGGGCACCGGGTGCCAGCGGTCGCCGGGGGCGGGCCGCCAGCCCGGGCGCCGCAGGACCACCAGTTCGAGCCCGGTCGCCGCCGTGGCCCGCGCCGCGTGGGCGGTGATACCGGCGGCGAAGGGGTGGGTGGCGTCGACGACGGCGTCCACGTGATGCTCACGGAGCCAGTCCGCAAGCCCCTGCGCCCCGCCGAAACCGCCGATGCGCACCTCCCCGTCCACGTTGCCGGGCCGGGCCACCCGTCCGGCCAGGGACGTGGTGACCCGCAGGCCGCCACGCGCGGTCAGCGCGGCGGCCAGCCGACGGGCCTCCGTGCTGCCGCCGAGGACGAGGACGTGCGGGGCCGTGGCGTGCGGAGCCGAGGCGTGCGCGGACATGGCGTCAGCGTACGGGGGCCTGCCGGCCGGATGACCGCCAGGTCGATGTCGTACGGGCCGGTCCGCCCGCCGGATCGCTATCGTCCAGGCATGGAATCCCTGCGTGCCCTGCTGATCGACATCGACGGAGTGCTCACCGTGTCGTGGGAACCGCTGCCGGGTGCGGTGGAGGCGCTGCGGGAGATCCGGGAGGCGGGGCTCGCCGTGGCGCTGGTGACCAACACGACCTCCCGGACCAGGGCCTCGATCGCCGAGACGCTCTCGGGCGCCGGTTTCCCCGTGACCGCCGAGGACGTCCTCACCGCGCCCGCGGTCACCGCCGCCCACCTCGCCGAGCACCACCCCGGGGCGCGCTGCTCGCTGCTGAACAGCGGCGACATCGGGGAGGACCTGGAGGGGGTGGAGCTGGTCGACGAAGGCGCCGGGGACAGCGGTGACGCCGAGGACGCCGGCGGTTCCGGCACCGCCCCGGACGTCGTCATCGTCGGCGGCGCCGGACCGGAGTTCGGCTACGCGGCGCTCAACCGGGCCTTCGGGCACCTCCAGCGCGGGGCGCGGCTGGTCGCCATGCACCGCAACCTGTACTGGCGGACCGCCGCCGGGCTGCAGCTGGACTCCGGGGCCTTCCTGCTGGGGCTGGAGCGGGCCGCGCGGGTCGAGGCTGAGGTCACCGGCAAGCCGTCACCGGCGTTCTTCGAAGCGGCGCTGGGACGTCTGGGCGTGGGCGCGGACCGGGCGCTGATGGTCGGCGACGACATCGAGTCGGACGTGCTCGCGGCCCAGCGTGCCGGGATCACCGGCGTGCTGGTGAAGACCGGCAAGTACCTGCCCGAGACGCACGCGCAGGCGAACGGCACGCCGGACCATGTTCTGGACTCGTTCGCGGACCTGCCCGCGCTTCTGGGGCTACCGCAGTAGCAGCTGGACGCCGCCCGCGATCGTCGCCGCGATCACCAGTGCTCGAACAGCCGCTGGTTGATCCTGTTCACAGCCCATGTGCCGACGAGGGCACCCGGCACGACGAACACGGCGAGCGCCGCGTCGAGGAGCAGCGAGCGGCCGTCGATCAGGCCGAGGCCGGCGCTGAAGGGCACCTTGGACACGTTCACGATCAGGAAGAAGAACGCCGAGGTTCCCAGGAAGCCCAGCTTCCTGAAGCCCGCGGACAGCAGGTACAGCGACATCACCGGGCCGCCCGCGTTGGCGACCATCGTGGTGAAGCCGCCGAGAACGCCGTACGAGCGGGCCTTGACCCGGCCCGCCCGGGTGCCGACCGAATCCGGCTCCTCCTCCGTCTCGGCCCGCTGCCGCCGCCACAGCGTGACCGCGGCCATCAGCAGCAGGATCGCACCGATCGAGGTCCGTACGATTCCGTCGTCGGCCCGCATCAGGAACAGCGTGCCGATGACCACCCCGGCCGCCACCGCCGGGAACAGCCGCCACAGGGTGGGCCAGTGGGCGTGGCGCCGGTAGGTGAGGACGGCCAGCACGTCACCCGCGATCAGGACCGGCAGCAGCACGCCGGTGGAGGCGCGGGCGGGCAGCACCGCCGCGAAGACGGCGAGGCTGACGGTGTTGGCCCCGCTGACGGCGGTCTTGGAGAAGCCGACGAGCAGCGCCGCGAAGGCGAGCGCGGCGAACCCCCACCCGGAAATGTGCCAGAGCGTCATCGTGTTCATGCCGGGCCGATGCTATGTGCATGCATCTGGCGCCGTAAGCACCGTCTCGCCAGATGGCCCCGGCCCCCGGACGGGTTGGACGATGCTAATGCCTCTCGACCAGCACCGCGCTCCCCTGACCCACCCCCACACACATCGTCGCCAGCCCCCGCCGCGACCCCGTACGGCGCATGCGGTGCAGCAGCGTGGTCAGGATGCGGGCGCCGGAGCAGCCCAGCGGATGGCCGAGGGCGATCGCGCCGCCGGTCGGGTTGACCAGGTCGGGGTCGATGCCGAGCTGGTCGACGCAGGCGAGGGCCTGGGCGGCGAAGGCCTCGTTGAACTCGGCCTCCTGGAGGTCGGCGACCTCCCAGCCGGCCCGGGCGAGCGCCTTGCGGGTGGCGGGGACCGGGCCGATGCCCATCACGTCGGGGTGCACCCCCGCCGAGGCGCCGGCGACGTAGCGGCCGAGGGACTCCAGGCCCAGCTCGTTGAGGGCCTCCTCGCTGACCAGCAGCAGTCCGGCCGCGCCGTCGTTCATCGGCGAGGCGTTGCCGGCGGTGACCGTGCCGCCCTCGCGGAAGACCGGCTTCAGCCTGGACAGCTTCTCGTAGGAGGT
This sequence comes from Streptomyces sp. NPDC051636, assembly GCF_044453765.1. NCBI lineage: Bacteria > Bacillati > Actinomycetota > Actinomycetes > Kitasatosporales > Streptomycetaceae > Streptomyces > Streptomyces sp. NPDC051636. The sequence continues at coordinate 24,825 of NZ_JBITDA010000004.1, forward strand.
GTCCTCGCGGACGCACTCGTCGGCGTCGACGACCACGCCGTCGGGGCGCTCGACGGGCAGGAGTTCGTCGTCGAAGTGGCCGTTCTTGCGGGCGGCGGCTGCCAGTTGGTGGCTGCGCAGGGCGAACTCGTCCTGGCGTGCGCGCGGGATGCCGTACCGCTCGGCGACCTCCTCGGCGGTCTCACCCATGGACAGCAGGGCGTGCAGGTCCTTCATCGCCGGGTTGACCAGGCGCCAGCCGAGGCGGGTGTCGGCGGTCTCGATGCGGTGCGGCAGGGCCTCGTCGGGGCGGGGCAGCACGAAGGGGGCGCGGCTCATCGACTCCGAGCCGCCCGCGACCACGATGTCGGCCTCGCCGGCGGCGACGGTGCGGGCGGCGAGGGTGACCGCCTCCAGACCGGAGGCGCACAGCCGGTTGACCGTGGCGCCGGGCACGGTCTCGGGCAGGCCCGCGAGCAGGGCGGCCATGCGGGCGACGTTGCGGTTGTCCTCGCCCGCCTGGTTGGCGGCGCCCCAGTAGACGTCGTCGATCCGGGCCGGGTCGAGTGAGGGCACGTCGGCCACCAGGTGGCGGATGACCGTCGCCGCCAGGTCGTCGGGGCGCACGCAGGACAGGGCTCCGCGCAGCTTGCCGATGGGGGTGCGGCGGGCGGCCGCGAAGTGGACGGGACGCACGAGGATCTCCTGACCGACGACGCTGTGGATCAGCACTGAATTAATTAGCACCGCTAGTTTTGGACTATAGACCGCCGGCCGGCGCGCTGGGAAGATCCCCCGGGGACCATCACCGACGCAGCTGGAGGAGACATGGCCGACGCCCGCGAGCACGTCCTCGCCGGGACCCGGGGCACGATCACCGCGCGCGAGTGGCCGCACCCCCGTCCCCGCTACGCCGTCGTCGTGGTGCACGGGTACGGCGAGCACGCCGGCCGGTACGCGGAGCCGGCCGGTGTCCTCAACGGGCACGGCGCGGCCGTGTTCGGGCCCGACCACACCGGTCACGGCAAGTCGGCCGGTGAGCGGGTGGTGATCGAGGACTTCGAGGACGTGGTCACCGACGTCCACACCGTGGCCGCCCTCGCCCGCGCCGCGCACCCCGGTGTGCCGCTGGTCCTCGTCGGCCACTCCATGGGCGGCCTGATCGCCGCCCGCTACGCCCAGCGGTACGGCGACGGGCTCGCCGCACTCGTGCTGTCCGGGCCGGTGATCGGCGCCTGGGAGCTGCCGGGCCGGCTCCTCGCCCTCCCCGAGATCCCGGACACCCCGGTCAGCCCGGCCGCGCTCTCCCGCGATCCGGCGGTGGGTGCCGCGTACACCGCCGATCCGCTGATCTGGCACGGCCCGATGAAGCGGCCGACGCTGGAGGCGTTCGTACGGACCCTGGAGACCGTCGACAAGGGCGGTGACGTGGGCCCGCTCCCGGTGCTGTGGCTGCACGGCGACGACGACCGGCTGGTCCCGCTGCCCGGCAGCCGTCCCGGCGTCGAACGGCTGACCGGGGGCCGGGCGGCCGAGCGGATCTACGCCGGGGCCCGGCACGAGGTGTTCCACGAGACCAACCGCGCCGAGGTCTTCGCGGACCTCACCCGTTTCCTCGACGGCGTGCTCGCGGAGCCGGGCCGTGGCTAGCGCGTGTCAGGCCCGTTCAGCACCGCGTTTGCGCGTGTGTGCCCGGGGCACCCGCGCCCCCATGGAGTGGTTGCGCAGTGCCGCCTGCGTGGGTGAGGACCCCGAACTGTTCTTCCCGGTGGGCACGACCGGACCCGCGCTGCGGGACGTCACCGCCGCCAAGCGCGTCTGCGCCCGTTGCCCGGTGGTCACCCAGTGTCTGGCGTACGCGCTGGCGAACGGCCAGACCTCCGGCGTCTGGGGCGGGACCTGCGAGGAGGAGCGCGACGCACTGCTCCGTGCGTCCAGGAACGACCGATACCTCGGAGAGCTCGAGAAAGGGAGAAGCGCCCTATGACCGTGGTGAAGAGCACGCTGCCCGAGGAGGCGCTGCGGGTCACCGGCAACGCCCTGCAGGAGACCCTCGTGGACCTGCTGGGCCTGTCACTGATCGGGAAGCAGGCGCACTGGAACATCGTGGGACCGCGGTTCAGGTCGATCCACCTCCAGCTCGACGAAGTGGTGGCGGCGGCGCGCGGCTACGCCGACACGGTCGCCGAGCGCGCCGCCGCGCTGGGCGTGGCGCCGGACGGGCGGCCGGAGACCATCGCCGCGACGTTCGCGCTGCCGGGCACCAAGGACGGCTGGCTGCGCGACACGGAGGTCGTACAGCTGCTGGTCGAGTCGCTGGAGGCGGCGGTCGGGCGGCTGCGCGAGCGGATCGACGCCACCGAGAAGGCCGACCCGGTCACCCAGGACCTGCTGATCGGCATCACCGCCGACCTGGAGAAGCAGCGCTGGATGTTCGAGGCCGAGAACTGGCCCCGCGACGACCGGTGAGCGGCGCGGGACACCCGCGCGCTGAACCACACGTACGTACGGAAGGGGACACGGCATGGCCGACGCCCTCGAACTCGACGCGCTGTGGGAGGACTTCCACCGCGTCGTGAACATGACCTCGCAGGAACTGGCCGCCTGGCTGCGGGTGCGCGACGCCGACGAGAACGCGGAGCCGCTGCCGGAGGAGGCGGGCACGCCCACCGGGCAGCACGTGCTGGCGATCCTGCAGAAGCGGCGCACCGACCTCACCGACGACGACATCCGCGTGATGCACAGGGTCGTGGACCGGGTCACCGACCTGGTGGATCTGGAGAACGAGCCGGAGCCGGAGCGGACACCCGAGGACACGCGCCGCCGGCACCAGCTGATGACCCTCGGCCACGATCCGCTCAAGCCGTAGCCATGGACCGCGCACGGGCCGGGCGGATCCTCGCCGAGCTGGTCTCCGCGTACGGGCGGACGTACGCGGAGGAGGCGGGCATCCGCCTGAAGGACACCCCGCAGCCACTGTACCGGCTGCTGGTCCTGGCCGTCCTGCTCAGCGCCCGGATCCGCGCCTCGGTCGCGGTGGCCGCCGCCCGCGCCCTGCACGAGTCGGGCCTCGACACCCCGCGCCGCATGGCCGGCGCCGACTGGCAGGTCCGGGTGGACGCGCTGGGCCGGGGCGGCTACCGGCGCTACGACGAGCGCACCGCCACCCAACTCGGCGACGGTGCCGAGCTGTTGACCGAGCGGTGGGGTGGCGACCTGCGCCGGATGCGCGCCGAGGCGGACGGCGACGCCGGCGAACTGAGGCGACTGCTGCAGGAGATACCGGGACTGGGTCCCGCGGGCGCCGACATCTTCCTGCGCGAGGCGCAGCGGGTGTGGCCGGAAGTGGCGCCGTACCTGGACGGCAAGGCGCTGTCGGGCGCGGAGCGGCTGGGCCTGCCGAAGGATCCCGGGCGGCTGCTCGGCCTCGCCGGTGACACCGAACCCGCCGTGCTCGCCGCCGCGTTGGTGCGCGCCGCCCTGGACAAGCAGGTGACCGAAGACAGCCTCCGCCGCGCCGCGTGACGGTGTCGGACTGCTCGCAGAGCGAGTTCGGCAGCTTCTTCAAGTGACTCGATCTTCTGGAGCCGGGGATCGTCTCCGTCTCGCAGTGGCGGGGCGAGCCCGACGGGGAGGGTCCGGTCTCCCTGTACGGCGCGGTCGGGCGCAAGCCCACCGTCCGACTCGCCCGGCACGCTCCCCCAGGACGCCGCTCCTTGAGGGGCGAACGGTGCCTGCCGGGGCACTGGCTGCCGCGACCGCCGCCGGTCCCACCGCCGCCGCGCACGTCCTCGGCCCGCGCCGGGTGTCCGGCCCTGTCGCGGCCGTCCGGCGCCGCGCTGAAGGCGCCCGGACAACCGCAGCCGGACGCCCTCGCCACGCCCCCGCCGCGGGGCCTCAGACCTCGGGAATGCCCAGCACCCGGGCGATGGTGCGCAGTACGCCGTTGTCGTTGTTGGACGGGGCCAGGTGGCGGGCCCGGCGGATGACCTCCGGGTGGGCGCCCGCCATGGCGAAGGACCACTCGGCGGCGTCCAGCATCTCCAGGTCGTTGAGGTAGTCGCCGAACACCATGGTCTGCGCGGGCGTGATGCCCAGTTCACGCTGGAGTCCGCGCAGGGCGGCGCCCTTGTTGGCGGTGGGGTTCATGACGTCGACCCAGTGTTCGCCGGAGACCACGACCTGGTGGGTGGCGGAGAAGGCGTCCAGCGCGGGGGCGGTGCTCCGCTCGGCCGGGCCGAAGTCGAACAGGGCCACCTTGATGACGTCGTCGTCGACGGCGGTGACGTCCTCGACGATCCGGTGCTCCACGTAGTACTGGCGGACCTCGGCCAGGAAGGCCTCGTCGGTCCGCTCGACGTAGGCGGACCGCTTGCCGCAGACGACGGCGCCCACGTCCACGCCGCCCGCCACCAGCCGCCGCACGGTCCGCGCGAGACCGGCCACGACCGACCGGTCCAGCGGGTCCGAGCTGAGCTCCACGCCGTCGCGTACCACGTAGGTGCCGTTCTCCGCGATGAACACCATCCCATCGGCCGCCTCGGCGAACTGCCGGGCCAGCGTGGCGTACTGGCGGCCGCTCGCCGGGCTGAACAGCACCCCGCGCCTGCGCAGTTCGCCCAGCATCGGCCACAGGCCCTCGGGGATCCGCTTGGCGTCGTCGAGGAGCGTGCCGTCCATGTCGGTGACGACGAGCCGGATGCCGGCGGAGCCGTCCGGGAGGCCGGGGCCGGTGAGGAGGGACGCGGGGGTGGCGGGCATGTCCTGCTTCCGGTCGGGGTCGGGCGTACGGGGACCAGTGTTCCTCATGGGGCGTACGGGCCCGGAACCCGGCCGGCCGGGTTCCTCGCGGGTCCTCCGGGACGCGGATCCCCCCGGTCCGCCGATTCCCCGGACAGCGCGATCACCGGGCGGCACAATGGCCGCGGACAGTCACACGCGGACAGTCGCAGGGGGCGGAGGGCGGCGACGTGAGCGAGGGCGGATCGGCGGAAGTGACCACGTCCGTGGCGCACGCCGCGCGGGTCTGGAACTACTGGATCGGCGGCCGCGACAACTACGCGGTCGACCAGCGGGTCGGCGAGCAGGTCGCCGGGATGCTGCCGGTGATCCGGGACGTGGCGCGCGCGGACCGGGAGTTCCTGGGGCGGGCGGTGCGCTTCCTGGCCGGGGAGCGCGGGGTGCGGCAGTTCCTGGACATCGGCACCGGGCTGCCGACGGTGGGGAACACCCACGAGATCGCCCAGGGCATCGCGCCCGAGGCGCGGATCGTCTACGTGGACAACGACCCGATCGTGCTCATGTACGCCCGTACCCTGCTCATCAGCGGACCCGAGGGCGTCACCGACTACGTCGACGCAGACGTGCGTGATCCGGACACCCCCGTCCGGCGGGCGGCCGAGACCCTCGACCTCACCCGGCCGGTCGCGGTGATGATGCTGGGCATCCTGAACTTCGTCCTGGACGACGACACGGCGCGGGACGTCGTGCGCCGGGTCATGGCGGCGGTTCCCTCGGGCAGCTTCCTCGCGCTGACGCACCCCACCTGCGACAACGAGCTGGGCGGCGCGGGCAACGAGGCGGCGATGCGGTTCTGGAACGAGCACGCCACCCCGTCGGTCACCGCCCGCGAGCGCGCCCGGGTCGCCGCCTTCTTCGACGGCCTCGAGCTGCTCGAACCCGGCCTGGTGCCCTGCTCCCAGTGGCGTGCCGGGCCCGGCTCCCCCGCCGTGGTACCGCAGTTCGGCGCGGTGGCCGTGAAACCCTGATCCCGACCACGTACGGCCTCACCCGTCGACGAGGAGAACGGATGACCACCCTGGCCGACCCCGTGCCCGGCGGGCGCCCCGGCGACGTCCAGCGGGCCACCGCGCTCGCCGCCGAACTGACCGGGCGGGGCGTGCACGGCATCGTGCTGGCCTATGTCGACACCGCGGGCATCGGCCGGGTGAAGACGGTCCCGGCGGCCCGGCTGGCCGCGGCGGCGGCCTGGGGCGTCGGCATGTCCCCGGTCTTCGACACCTTCCTGGCGAACGACTCCATCGTCACCACCGACGTCCTCGGCTCCCCGGACGGCGATCTGCGCCTCTACCCCGACCTCGACCACCTGGCGGTCCTGGCCGGGCAGCCCGGCTGGGCGTGGGCCCCGGTCGACCGGATCACGCAGGAGGGCGAGCGGCATCCGGGGTGCGCCCGCACGTTCCTGCGCCGGATGGTCACGGACGCCGCCGAACGGCACGGCATCGCCTTCCGCGCGGCCGTCGAGACCGAGTGGGCCGTCGGCCTGGACCCGGCGCCGGACGGGGAGTTCGTCCCGGCGGTGTCCGGCCCGGCGTACGGCGCGATCCGGCAGGTGGAGCTGAGCGAGTACACCGCCGACCTGCTCGCGGCCTGCGCGGTCCAGGGCATCGACGTCGAACAGCTGCATCCCGAGTACGCGGCCGGGCAGTTCGAGCTGTCGGTGGGCGCGCTGGACCCGGTGGCGGCGGCCGACCGGAGCGTGCTCGTACGGCAGACCATCCGGGCGGTGGCCCAGCGGCACGGCCTGCGCGTCTCCTTCGCCCCGACCGTGTCCGCCGAGGGCGTCGGCAACGGCGGCCACCTCCACCTCTCCGCCTGGCGCGACGGGGTGAACCTGCACGCCGGGGGTCCGGGCCGGTACGGCATGACGGCCGAGGCGGAGTCGTTCGCGGCCGGGATCCTCGCGCACCTGCCCGCACTGACGGCCGTGACCGCGCCCAGCCCGGCCAGCTACCTGCGCCTCAAACCCTCCCGGTGGGCGGGGGTGTTCACCGTCTGGGGCCGCGAGACCCGCGAGGCGGCGGTGCGCGTCGTCACCGGTACGGCGGGCCACCAGCGGCAGTCGGCGAACCTCGAGGTCAAGCCCGTCGACCTGGCCGCCAACCCGTACCTCGCCCTGGGCTGCGTCATCGCCGCCGGGCTCGACGGCGTGACCTCGGCGGCGGCCCTGCCCGAGGAGATCACCGGGGACCCGGCCCGGTTCGCCGCCGAGGAGGCCGCGGCGCGGGGCGTGCGCCGGCTGCCGGTCTCGCTGCCGGAGGCCGTCGCCGAGTTCCGCACGGACGAGGTGCTGCGCGCCGCGCTCGGCCCGGTGCTGGCCGACGCGGTGACCGCCGTGCGTCTCGGGGAGGCGGCGGCGGTCGACGGGCTGGACGACGCCCGGGTCGCGGCGGCCTACCGGTGGAAGTACTGAGCATGGGCGGCCGCGTGTCCGGACCGGTCCAGGAGGCCCTCGCCGCTCTGCCTCTGGTCGACCACCACTGCCACGGCGCCGTCACCGCCGACCTGGGGCCCGAGGAGTTCGCCTCGCTGCTCACCGAGGGCGAGGCCCGGCCCGGCAGCGGGGTCTCCCCCTTCGACACGCCCGCCGGCGTGGCCGTACGCCGGCACTGCGCTCCCCTGCTGGACCTGCCCCGGCACGCGCCCGCCGCCGACTACCTGGCCCGGCGGACCGCTCTGGGCTGGCGGGAGGTCAACCGGCGGTTCCTCGCGGCGGCGGGGGCCGAGGTGTTCTGTGTGGACACCGGGTACGCCCCGCACCCCGTCACCTCCCCGCAGGAGCTGGCGGACAGCGCCGGCGGCAGGGCGTACGAGGTCGTACGGCTGGAGGAGGTGGCCGAGTCGGTGGCCGCGCGGGGCGTGGAGGCGGGCGAGTACGCGACCGCCTTCCGGGCGGCGGCGGAGGCCGCCGTACGCCGGCCGGGGGTGGTGGCGGTGAAGTCCGTGGCCGCCTACCGCACCGGCTTCGCCCTGGACCCGGCGCGGCCCGCCGACGCCGAGGTCACCGAGGCGGCCCGGCGCTGGCTGACGCACGGCGGCCGGCTGGCCGACCCGGTCCTCGTACGCCACCTGCTGTGGACCGCCGTCGGCCTCGGCCTGCCCCTGCAACTGCACACCGGCTTCGGGGACCGCGACATCCGGCTGCACCGGGCCGACCCCGCCCTCCTGACGGACTGGCTGCACCTGACCTCGGGCACGGTCCCGGTACTGCTGCTGCACTGCTGGCCCTACCAGCGACAGGCCGCCTATCTGGCCGCCGTGTTCGAGCAGGTGTACCTCGACGTGGGACTGGCCCTCCACCACGCCGGCCCGGCCCGCTCCCGGGCGATCCTGGAAGAGGCCCTGGAGATCACACCGTTCCGCAAACTCCTGTACAGCTCAGACGCCTACGGAGTGGCCGAATTCCACCACCTCGGCGCGCTGTGTTTCCGCCAGGGGCTGGCCGCGCTGCTGACGGACCGCGTGGACGCCGACGAGCTGAGCCTGCCCGACGCCCTGCGCATCGCCGCCTGGACGGGGCGCGACAACGCCCGCCACGTGTACGGACTGCCCGGGTCGGAGCCACTCCCGCCCGGCCGTGCCTGTGACTGAGGACACGCCATTCCCGATCTCCGGAAAGTATGATCAAGCAATGTCTGACATGACCGAAACCACGCCCGGCTGGCTGACTCCCGACGAGCTGGAGATGGCGCGCGCCCGCATGCCGATCCTGTACGTCGATGCCGTGCCGGTGCGCGTCGACGACAGCGGCGAAGTCACCAGCATCGGACTGCTGCTCCGCATGGGGCCGGACGGAACGGTCAGCCGGACCCTGGTCTCCGGCCGTGTCCTGCACCACGAGCGGGTCCGCGACGCCCTGCTGCGCCATCTGGAGAAGGACCTCGGCCCGGTGGCGCTGCCCCGCGTGCCCGCCTCCCTGCAGCCGTTCACGGTCGCCGAGTACTTCCCCACCGCGGGCATCACCCCGTACCACGACCCGCGCCAGCACGCGGTGTCCCTCGCCTACATCGTCCCGGTGGCCGGTGACTGCCGTCCCCGGCAGGACGCGCTGGACCTGGTGTGGTTCAGCCCGCAGGAGGCCGCGTCCCCGGCCCTGCAGAGCGAGATGCCGGGCGGGCACGGGGTGCTGCTGAAGCAGGCGCTGGCCCACGTGGGGCACGTGGCCTGAAGCGGCGCCCCGCCGTCAGTCCGGTAAGGCCCGCAGTTCGGCGTGCGCGCGGCTGTCGTCGAGGAAGCCGCCCGACTGGTGCTGCCACAGCCTTGCGTAGGCACCGTCCGAGGCGAGCAGTTCCTGGTGCGTGCCCTGCTCGACGATCCGGCCGCGGTCCAGGACGACGAGCCGGTCCATGCCGGCGACCGTGCTCAGCCGGTGCGCCACCACGAGCGCCGTCCGCCCCGCCATGAGCCGCCACAGCGCCTCCTGGACGAGGATCTCGCTCTCGGAGTCCAGGGCGCTGGTCGCCTCGTCGAGCAGCAGGATCGGCGCGTCGCGCAGGATGGCCCGGGCCAGGGCGACCCGCTGGCGCTGTCCGCCGGACAGCTTGACGCCGCGCTCGCCCACCATGGTGTCGAAGCCGTCCGGCAGCGCGTCGGCGAACTCCGTGACGTGCGCCGCCTCGGCCGCGCGGCGGATCTCGGCGTCGGTGGCGTCCGGCCGGGCGAACGCGATGTTCTCCCGCAGGGTGCGGTGGAACATCGCCGGGTCCTGCGGCACGTAGGAGATCAGGCCGCGCAGGTCGGCCTGGCGCAGCCTGCTGATGTCCTGTCCGCCGATGAGGATCCGGCCGGCGTCGATGTCCGTCATACGCAACAGCAGCCGGGTGAGCGTGGTCTTGCCGCCGCCGGACCGGCCGACGAGACCGATCTTCGCGCCGCTGGGCACCACCAGGTCGAGGCCCTCGAAGAGCGGCTCCGCGCCCCCGTGGGTGAAGGTCACCCGCTCGAAGCGGACGTCGGCGGCTTTGGGCAGCAGCGGCTCCGGCGACGCCGGGTCGAGCACGGTCGGCGGAGTCAGCAGCAGTTCGGTGAACTGCGCGGCCTCCGTCATCGAGCTCTCCAGGCGGCGGTATATCTGGTTGAACTCGAACATGATCCGCGTCGCGTTGGTGTAGTACGTGAAGGCGACCACGACCGCCTCCACGCCGTGCTCACCGCCGCCGAGCGCGACCGCGAGCAGCAGGCCCAGCGCGTTGGTCAGCACGGACAGCGGCGCGACCAGGGTGTCGATGCGCAGGTTGCCGTAGTCCCACGACCGCAGGGTGAGCCGCCGTGAGGCCGCGACGCGGGAGCGGTGTTCGGCGGCCTCGCGTTCCTCGGCGGCGAACGCCCGGACCGTGTCCATGTTCATCAGGCTGTCGGCGACGTGCCCCGACACCCGGGCGATCGCCTCCTCACGCTGGCCGACGAGCGCCTGGCGGCGACGGATGAGGGGCACCACGCACAGCGCCGTCAGTGCGATCATCACCAGCAGTCCGACGACGAGCAGTGGGTCGTAGCGCCACAGCACCACCGACCCGAACACCAGCGGCACGAGGCTGCCCACGACCTGGAACGTCAGCGTGTCGACGAACTCCTCGAAGCGGGCGGCGAAGCTCAGGACCCGCTTGGTCAGCGACCCGGCGAAGTTGTCGTGGAAGAACGCGGCGTCCTTGGCGAACAGCTCGTCCATGCCGATCACGTACAGGTGCTCGATGCCGAGGGCGTCGACGCGGTTGAGGCAGTGCAGGCCGATGCGCCACAGCGTCTCCGCGAGCAGCAGGACACCGGCGAAGCCGATGACGTACGGCAGCGTCGAGCCGGCGGTGACACCGGCGTCGCCGGCGATGCGGCCGACGAGCTTGGCGACGACCAGCGGCGCGATGTAGTTGATCCCGATGTTGCCCAGCGCCGGCAGCAGCATCGCGGGCACCGTCAGCCATCGGAGCCGGGCCAGCTCTCGTCCGTAACAGCGAAGGGCGAGGAGCACCGGGCCCGTGCCCGGCGGGGCCTCGCGCGATTCATGCGATCCCATCCCACGGCAGTGTCCCGCAACGGCGACCGCGCGGTCCAAGCGTTTTCCGCCCAGACCGTGCCGGGCGGTTGATCCTCGCGTGGTGAGTCCGCTGCCCCACATCGGCCCGCTGCGGACCATGGCCCCTGCGTCACGCTCCGCGGAGCGCCGGCGTGCTCCCGGGGCCCACGGCGGCCTCGCGCTCCAGCATGGCGGAGAGCCAGTTGCCGGGTTGCCACGTGATCAGCGTGTGCCGAGCAGTGGCTGACGAACCCTCAAGAGCTGTACTGTCCGGACCGGGAGGGCGTGGCGACCAGGGGCCGGCCCACCATGGCGGACCTCGCGGCCCGTGGCGCGCAGTTGCTGGTCTTCAGCGACCGGACGCGTGCAAGCGACACCGCCAACGGCTGGACGACGCGCGACACCTTCGGGGTGATGTACCAGCGCGAGTGGACCGTCGAGAACCACTGGTCCATGGGCGGCGGCATCGGCGACTCCGACTGGTCCTGCTACAGCCGCTGGGGCACCGGCAGACCCCTCACGGCCGACTCGGCCGCCTTCCACCCGCTGTTCGTGATGAACCACTTCCGCGACTACACGGTCAGCTCCACGGCCGGGACCGACAACGGCAAACTCCTGGGCCGCGCACGGAACTTCTGCACCCCCGCCGCCCGCAAGAAGCCCAACTGCCCAGCGGTGGACCGCTACGACCTGGGCTCCCCGACCACCGCGACCGACGCTCTCAACACGTACATCCTCACACCAGGACAGTGACCGGCGCCCGCCCCGCGCAGTCATCACAGCAGGCCCCTGGCAGCACGGGCGGCGGCGCCTGCCCTTCGCCCTGACCGGAAGCGCCTGCGACCGACCTTGCCCATGGCGCCTAGGGCAGCGAGGAGGGCGCCCTGCCCGGGGTCACAGCCCGACGCCGACGTTCCACACCGCGTCCCCGACCCCGCGTCGGGGGCGCGGTGGTGTCAGGCCGGGATGCCGCCCAGCACGATGCCGAGCATGCGGTCGGGCCCTCTCGCGGGCATAAAACCCGTCGCGCCGCCGATGATCGGCACGATCAGCCTCGAAGGCGGAAGCGCCCCACGCGAAGAAGGGTCTTCCCAGGCTCTCGCCTGCGAAGACCCTTCGCACCGTCGGGACGACAGGATTTGAACCTGCGACCCCTTGACCCCCAGTCAAGTGCGCTACCAAGCTGCGCCACGTCCCGGTGCCCGCCTGACCTGGGGTTTCCCCCGGCCGAACGCGCAGGGAAACCATACCGCACTCGGGTCGGTGGTCGCGTGCTCGTTTGTCCGGGGCCGGCGTCTTGACCTCAAGTTTGGTTGAGGTTGCAGGATCGTCCGCATGACGATCACCTACGCGGACCTGCCCGAACTGATGAGTCTGATGACCGGCGACGAGAAGCACGGCCCGGCGGCGACCTCGACGCTGGACGTGTTGTGGGTGCTCTACGACCGGGTGCTGCGGGTGGGGCCGGAGCGGACGGGGGATCCGGCCCGGGACCGGTTCCTGCTGAGCAAGGGGCACGGGCCGATGGCGTACTACGCCGTGCTGGCCGCGAAGGGCTTCGTACCGGTGGAGTGGCTGCCGGGTTTCGGCTCCTACGACTCGCCGCTCGGGCACCACCCCGACCGGGTGCTGGTGCCCGGCGCCGAGATCGGCAGCGGGTCGCTGGGGCACGGGCTGCCGATCGGCGTGGGGACGGCGCTGGGGCTGCGCACCCAGGGGCTCGACGAGCCGCGGGTGTGGGTGCTGATCGGGGACGCCGAGCTGGACGAGGGCAGCAACCACGAGGCGATCGCCTTCGCCGGGCCCGCGGGTCTGGAGCGGCTGCACACGGTCGTCGTGGACAACTCCTCCGCCAGCCACGCCCGGCCCGGCGGCATCGCCGCGCGCTTCGAGACGGCCGGCTGGTCGGCCGTGACCGTCGACGGGCGGGATCACGAGGCGCTGTACGCCGCCTTCACCGCGCCGCACCCGGGCCGCCCGCACGTGGTCGTGGCCCGCGTCGAACCCAAGGACGCCTGAAGTTCTCTGTTCTTCCGCCAGAAGGGCCTTATTTCCATGGACACCATGCGTGACCGTTTCGCCCCCGTCGTCTCGCGGCTGCTGGACGAGGATCCGCGGGTCGCGGTCGTACTCGCCGAGATCGGCAAGGACGGCTTCGCCGAGGCGCGGCGCCGGCATCCGGACCGGGTGATCAACGTCGGCATCCGTGAACAGCTCCTGATCGGGGCCGCGGCCGGGCTGGCGCTCACCGGCCTGCGACCGGTCGTGCACACCTTTGCCAGCTTCCTCATCGAGCGGCCGTTCGAACAGGTGAAGCTGGATCTCGGGCACCAGGACACCGGGGCGGTGCTGGTGAGCGCGGCGGCCTCCTTCGACTGGCCCGCCGGCGGATACACCCACATGGCGCCCGGTGACGTGGCGCTGCTCGACACCCTGGACGGCTGGACCGTGCACGTCCCCGGTCACCCGGACGAGGCGGAGACGCTGCTGAGGCACGCGGTCGCAGCCGGCGACGACAAGGTCTACGTGCGGCTGTCGGTGCAGGCCAACCGGGGGGCGCTCGCCGTCGACGGGCAGCGGTTCGTCACCGTCCGCGAGGGCCGCTCCGGCGTGGTGGTGGCCGTCGGTCCGACACTGGACGCCGTGCTCGCCGCCACCGAGGGCCTGGACGTCACCGTCCTGTACGCGACGACCGTACGGCCCTTCGACGCCCCCGCGCTGCGCCGCGCCACGGCGACCGCGGGCACGGACGTCGTCCTCGTCGAGCCGTACCTCGCCGGGACCTCGACGGCCGCCGTCGACGAGGCGCTGTCCGACCTGCCCCACCGGGTGCTGGGACTCGGCGTCGGCCGCCGCGAACTGCGCCGGTACGGGACCGTCGAGGAGCACGTCGCCGCCCACGGGCTGGACGCGGGGAGCCTGCGGGCGCGGATCGGCGGCTTCGTCGGGGGCGGGGTGGCGGCGGCACGCGGGTGAGACGGCCTCATGGCTGTGCGCCGCCCGGCCGCCCCAACTCCGGGTACGCCTCCAGCAGCCGGGGCGGAGCCGCCTGGCGCCAGGAGTCGGTGAGGATGTCGCGCAGTTCGGCCTCGTCCTCCAGGGCGGAGAGTCTGGCCCGGACCCAGGCGAACTGGGCCTCGTGGCCGGCGATCCAGAACTTGCCCGGCTCGGCCAGCACCAGTTCGTCGCGCTCCTCCTTGGGGCAGCGGACGGCGAGGGAGGTCTCGTCCTCGGGCAGTGTGGCGAACATCTTCCCGGCCACCCGGAAGGTGGGCATGCTCCAGGCGGTCTTCTCGGTCGTGTCCGGCAGGGACAGGGCGATACGGCGTACGTCTTCGGCATCCGGCATGCTCGGCACCGTAACCTCTCCCACTGACAGTCACCTGGTCGCGGCCGCCAGGTGCTTGTAGTAGAGGGTCGTCGGGCGCAGTACTCCGGCGGGGCTCGCCGCGTAGTCGGGGATGACGCCGGCCCGGGTCCAGCCGGCCGTGCGGTAGAGGCGCTCGGCGGGGCTGCCGGTCTCGGTGTCCAGGTGCAGCAGGGTGATCCCGGCCGCGGCGGCGGCCTCCTCCGCGGTGGTCAGCAGCGCGCGGCCGAGGCCCCGTCCCCGGCCGTCCGGGTGGACCATCAGCTTGACGAGTTCGGCGCGGTGCCGGCTGTTGGGCTTGTCGGGAAAGGCCAGGCCGACCGTGCCGACCACCCGGCCCGCGTCCCGCGCCACCCACACGGCGAACTGCCCGGCGGCCACGGCGGCGGCCCGTCCCTCCCACCAGGCGACGGCCTCCGCCCGGTCGAGCGGCGCCAGGAACCCGACCGACGCCCCACCGGCCACGATGTCGGTCAGCAGCTCGCCCAGCTCCCCCGCGCCCGCCCGCAGTCGGCCGGCGTCCCAGCGGACCGCCCTCATGGTCGCACCACCGCCAGGACGTAGCGCGCCCCGCCCGGTCCCGGGCAGCGGAACCGCGTCGGCCCCCACACCCGCAGCCGCAGGCAGTCTCCGGCGGCCAGCCGGTGCTCGACGTCCGACGCGGTCACCGCCAGCGCCCCGTCGAGAATCCAGATGTGCTGTTCGAGGCCGGGCACGGGCGGCCGGTCGTAGGCGATGTCGGCGCCCGCCGCGAGCCGTCCCTCGACGAGTTCGCCGCGCAGCCCGGTGTGCGGCGGGGACACCGAGCGCCGTACGAAGCCCGAGGCGCGGTCCTCCCACACCGGCTGGTCGGCGGCCCGCACCAGCGGCGCGGGCTCCGCCTCGACCTCGCTCAGCAGCTGGGACATGGTCCGGCCGTAGACGTGGCACAGCCGGTTGAGGAGGGCCGCCGTGGGGCTGGTCCGGGCGCGCTCGGCCCGCGACAGGGTGGACCGGCTCACTCCGCTGCGTTCCGCCAACTCGTCCAGCGACCAGCCCCGTTCGGCCCGCAGCTCGGCGAGGCGGGCGGCGAGTCGGGTGTCGACGGGATCCACGTCCCGGGACGGCGCGGCCGGCTCTTCGCTTCTCATATCTGGGAGCTTATCCCAGATATGATACGACCGTATGACCGAATGCTCTCGTCTACGCCCGCGCCGCCTCGCCCAGCGCGTCCAGTACCGGGCGGATCAAGGGATGCCCCTCGGCTCCCCGGCGTACGGCCGCGAAGACGCGGCGGGTGGGGGCCACGCCGTCGACGGGGCGGACGACCACGCCCGTCAGGTCCATGCCGCGCAGCGCCGAGCGCGGGACGAGGGCCACGCCGACG
Organism: Streptomyces sp. NPDC051636; assembly: GCF_044453765.1. Lineage (NCBI taxonomy): Bacteria > Bacillati > Actinomycetota > Actinomycetes > Kitasatosporales > Streptomycetaceae > Streptomyces > Streptomyces sp. NPDC051636. Next base: position 40,347 of record NZ_JBITDA010000004.1, read on the forward strand.
TCGGCCGCGGCCAGCGCGACGACCGCGCGGAAGTCGTCGGAGGAGTGTTCCAGGCGGGGCTGGAATCCGGCGTTCTCGCAGGCCAGGACGACCACGTCATGGCAGGGGTTGCCGGGGTACGGGCCGATCCACGGGTCCTTGGCCAGGTCGGCGAGGGGCACCTCGGCGCTCTCGGCCAGGCGGTGGGTGACCGGGACGACCGCGTCGAAGGGCTCCGCGTACAGCGGGACGTGGGTCAGCCGGGGATCGTCGGCGGACGGGGCCCCGCGGTACTCGACGGCGACGGCCACGTCCACCTGCCGGTCGAGGACCATCGGCAGGCTGGCGTCGCCCTCGGCGTCCTGGACGCGGATGCGGATGCCGGGCGCGGACGCGGCGAGGCGGGCCACGGCCGGCGCCACGACCTCGGCGATGCCGGTCGCGAAGGCGGCCACCGTGACGGTGCCGGCCTCGCCCGACCCGTACGCGGCGAGTTCCGCCTCGGCCCGCTCCAGCTGGGCGAGGACCGCGTTGGTGTGGCCGAGCAGGATCTCGCCGGCCGGGGTCAGCCGTACCCCCTTGGCGCTCCGCTCGACCAGCCGGTGGCCCGTCTCCTGCTCCAGGGCCGCCAGCTGCTGGGAGACGGCGGAGGGCGTGAGGTAGAGCGCGGCGGCAGCCGCGGTGACCGTACGGTGGTCGGCCACCGCACGGAGGATGTGGAGCCGCCGCGCCTCGATCATGACTCCGATTATCGCAATATGCCCGGGCCGACCGGGCCCGGAGCCCTCACGCGTCCAGTTCCGCCCGCGCCGCCACGAAGGCGTCCACCGCGCGGTCGACGTCGTCCGTGGAGTGCGCGGCGGACAGCTGGACCCGGATGCGGGCCTGGCCCTGCGGGACGACCGGGTAGGAGAACCCGATCACGTACACGCCGCGTTCCAGCAGCAGCTCCGCCATGCGGCCCGCCCGTGCCGCGTCGCCGATCATCACCGGCGCGATGGCGTGGTCACCGGGGAGGACGTCGAAGCCCTCCTCGGTCATCCGGCGGCGGAACAACGCGGTGTTCTCCGAGAGCCGCACGCGCAGGTCGTCCGCCGACTCCAGCAGGTCGAGCACCTTCAGTGAGGCCGCGGCGATCACCGGGGCGAGGGTGTTGGAGAAGAGGTACGGGCGGGAGCGCTGGCGCAGCAGGGCGACGATCTCGGCGCGGGCGGCGACGTAGCCGCCGGAGGCGCCGCCGAGCGCCTTGCCGAGGGTCCCGGTGATGATGTCGACGCGGTCCATGACGCCGTGCAGCTCGGGCGTGCCGCGGCCGGTCGGGCCGACGAAGCCGACCGCGTGTGAGTCGTCGACCATGACCATCGCGTCGTGGCGGTCGGCGAGATCGCAGATCTCGGCGAGGGGGGCGACGTAGCCGTCCATGGAGAAGACGCCGTCGGTGACGATCAGCCGGCGCCGGGCGCCCGACGCCTCCTTGAGCTTCGCCTCCAGGTCGGCCAGGTCGCGGTTGGCGTAGCGGAAGCGGCGGGCCTTGGACAGGCGGATGCCGTCGATGATCGACGCGTGGTTGAGGGCGTCGGAGATCACCGCGTCCTGCTCGCCGAGGAGGGTCTCGAAGACTCCTCCGTTGGCGTCGAAGCAGGAGGAGTACAGGATCGTGTCCTCCTGGCCGAGGAACGCGGACAACCGCGCCTCCAGCTCCTTGTGCACCTCCTGCGTACCGCAGATGAAGCGCACGGACGCCATGCCGTACCCCCAGCGGTCCAGGGCCGCGTGCGCGGCGGCGACGACCTCGGGGTGGTCGGCGAGGCCGAGGTAGTTGTTGGCGCAGAAGTTGAGGACCTCGCCGGGGCGGCCGCCCGCGGTGACGTGGACGGTCGCGGACTGCGGGGTGCCGATCACGCGCTCGGGCTTGTGCAGGCCGGCGGCGCGGATCTCGTCGAGGGTGGCGCGCAGGTCGTCGCGCACGGAGTCGAACATCGGAAAGCTCCTGAAGGTGCTTGCGCGGAAAGGGAGTTGCTCAGCCGCTCTGCGGGGACTCACGCAGTCCAGTCGAGGATGACCTTGCCGCCGCGGCCGCTCGCCGCGTCGGCGAACGCCGCCTCGAAGTCCCGGTAGTCGTAGCGGCCGGTGATCACGGGCGCGAGGTCGAGGCCGCCCTCCAGCAGCACCGACATGGCGTACCAGGTCTCGAACATCTCCCGGCCGTAGATGCCCTTGATGGTGATCATCTTGGTGACGATCCGGGCCCAGTCGACGGGGAACTCCTGCGCCGGCAGGCCCAGCATGGCGATCCGGCCGCCGTGCGTCATGTTGGCGATCATGTCCCGCAGGGCGGCGGGGCGGCCGGACATCTCCAGGCCGATGTCGAAGCCCTCGCGCAGGCCGAGCTCCCGCTGGCCGTCGGCGATGGTGGCGTCGGAGACGTTCAGGGCGAGTGTCGCGCCGGTCTTGCGGGCGAGGTCGAGCCGCTCCTCGCTGACGTCGGTGATCACCACGTTCCGGGCGCCCGCGTGCCGGGCCACCGCCGCGGCCATCAGGCCGATCGGGCCGGCGCCGGTGATCAGGACGTCCTCGCCGACCAGCGGGAAGGACAGCGCGGTGTGGACGGCGTTGCCGAACGGGTCGAAGATCGCGGCGACGTCGAGGTCGACGGGGACGCGGTGCACCCACACGTTGGCGGCGGGCAGGGTGACGTACTCGGCGAACGCGCCGTCGCGGCCGACGCCGAGGCCGACTGTGGCCCGGCACAGATGGCGGCGCCCGGCCAGGCAGTTGCGGCACTTGCCGCACACCAGGTGGCCCTCGCCGCTGACCCGGTCGCCGATCCGGATGTCGGTGACGTCCCGGCCGGTCTCCACGACCTGGCCGACGAACTCGTGCCCGACCACGAGGGGAGTGCGGATCGCCTGCCGTGCCCAGCCGTCCCAGGACCGGATGTGCAGGTCGGTGCCGCAGATCCCGGTCCGCTGGACCTTGATCAGCACGTCACCGGGTCCGACGGCGGGCTCGGGCACGTCCGCGAGCCACAGCCCGGGCTCCGCCTTCTCCTTGACCAGCGCCTTCAACGCTACGGCTCCTGAGGGTGTGTCCCGGCGCACGGGCAGGCCGAAGGGTGCCCGCGTCCGGGGAGAGGAGTGGATTCGCCCAGCAATCTGCCGTACGGCGGCGGCCCCGGTCCATCGAGGATTTCTTAAGCGGCGCCACAGCTCCGCTTCACGCCGGTGATCTCGGCCCCGTCACAGCAGGAATCCGTCGTCCCCGCGCCGCTCGAGTCGTACGGCCAGTTCCGCGGCCCGCGCCTTGATGGTCTCCAGGCCGGTTCTCCCCCACGGCCTCGGGGCCACGTCGGCGACGCACACCGTGCCCAGCACCATCCCCATACTGTCGATGAGCGGGGCGCCCAGGTAGGAGCGGATGCCGTACTCGTCGACGACCGGGTTGCAGGCGAACCGCGGGTAGTCGCGGACGTCCTCCAGGACCAGCGCCTTGTGCCGGACCACCACATGGGCGCAGAACCCGTGGTCGCGCGGCAGCCGGCGGCCTACCTCGGGGCGTGTGCCGTCGGCCTTCGCGAACGGCCCGGTGACCGGCGTGCGCAGGCCCGCGAAGAACTGCCGTTCCTCGCCGATGAAGTTGACCATGGCGTACGGCGTGCCCGCGAGCTCGGCGAGGTGGTCCGCGAAGGCGTCGAGGGCGGGTTCGGGACGCTCACCCAGGCCGAGCCGGTGCAGGCGCAGGGTGCGGGCGGGGGCCTCCTTGTCCTCGGGTGTCAGCAGCAGACCCCTGACCGGCCGCGGCGGGTCATAGGTCATGGCCGGGCTCCGTCGCTGTGGGCATAGCTCATACACAGGCTCCGTGGGCGGTGTGCGGTGATCACATGTGGGCGCCGTGGCTCGGCGCGGGCGCCGGGGCGTGGGCGATGAGGTGGCGTACGAGGGTGAGCAGGGTCTGGACGCTGGAGGAGGAGATGCGGGCGTCGCAGCGGACGACCGGGATCTCCGGATCGAGGTCGATGGCGGCGCGCACCTCCTCGGGGTCGTAGCGGTAGGACCCGTCGAACTCGTTGACGGCGACGATGAACCCGAGGCCGCGCTCCTCGAAGAAGTCGACGGCCGCGAAGCAGTCCTCCAGGCGGCGGGTGTCGGCCAGGATGACGGCGCCGAGCGCGCCCTCGGACAGCTCGTCCCACATGAACCAGAACCGCTCCTGACCGGGCGTGCCGAACAGGTACAGCACGTGCTGCGGGTCGAGAGTGAGGCGGCCGAAGTCCATGGCCACCGTGGTCTCGACCTTGTTCTCGATGCCGTCGAGGTTGTCGGTGGCGGCGCTGACCGTGGTGAGCAGCTCCTCCGTGCTGAGCGGCGCGATCTCGCTCACCGCGCCCACGAAGGTCGTCTTGCCCACCCCGAACCCGCCTGCCACCAGGATCTTCAGCGCGGTGGGGAACGGGTCAGAGCTGTCGTCGTAGTCCATCGAGCACTGCCTCCAGAAGAGACCGGTCAGTGGGGTTGTGGTGGAACACGGGGGGCTTGGTGGTGAGCGCCCCGCAGTCGACGAGGTCGGAGAGCAGCACCTTGGTGACCACCGCCGGCAGCTTCAGATGCGCGGCGATCTCGGCGACCGCGACGGGCGCCCGGCACAGCTCGAGCGCCTGGCCGTGCTCGGGGCCGACGTAGCCGAGGGGGGTGGCTCCGGTGGCCATCACCTGCGACATCAGGTCGAGGGCGATGGTGGGCCGGGTGCGGCCGTTGCTGACCGTGAAGGGGCGCACCAGCCGTCCGGCCGCGTCGTCCAGCCAGGGCCCGTCGCCGGCCGCGGCCACGCTCAAGGCCTCGTCGCCGTCGGTTCGACGCTGTGCTGGCGGGGTGCGGTCACCAGGTAGGGGCGGACGCTCTTGACCAGCATGGCCATCTCGTAGCCGAGGACGGCCGCGTCGGCCTCGCGGCCTGCCAGCACGGCGAGGCAGGTGCCGGAGCCGGCGGTGGTGACGAACAGCAGGGTCGAGTCGAGTTCGACGACGACCTGCCGGACGTCTCCGCCGTCGCCGAACCGGACGCCCGCGCTGCGGCCGAGCGAGTACAGGCCGGAGGCGAGCGCGGCCATGTGGTCGGCGCTGTCGGGGTCGAGGCCGTGCACGGACTTCACGAGCCCGTCGCAGGACAGGAGAACCGCGCTGGTGGTGTGCGGTACGCGCTGGACGAGGCCGCTCATCAGCCAGTCGAGGTCGGATACCTGGGCGGTCGGCGCATCGCTCGCCATGGTGGATCGACTCCTTGGGGTACGAAGGTCTGCGGGAGCGCTGGGGGTGGGGGTGGTGGGAACGGGGCTGAGGAGGGAGGTCATCCGGCCGGTGCGCTCCCATCCGGCCGGACGGTGGGATCGGCTCCGGGCGCGTGCGGGTGCGCCTCGGTCATGGGGGGTGCGTCCCTGTGGGCGGGGCGCAAGGCCTGGGCGTTGACGGGGGCCGCGTCCATGGGGAACGGCTCCTTGTCGGGCGGTTCCTGGGTGGGCGCCGTGCGGGTCGGTTCCGTGGGGGGCGGCTCCGTGGGGGACGGCTCCGTGGGGAGCGGCTCCCTACGGCGTGTCTCCGGCTGTGCCGACCGCACATGGGCCGACTCCACGTGTGCCGAGCCCGCTTGCCCCGCGCCCATGTCTGCCGAGCCCATGTCTGCCGGCCCCATGTGTGCGGAGCCCGCGTGCGGTGGCTCCATCTGGGCCGACTCCAGGTGCTGCTGCGCCTCGGCCAGGCCGACTCCCCGTTGGAAGGCCGCCATCAGGCCGGGGTCGTGGCCGACGAGGGTGTCGTTGTCCTGGCGTGGTGCCGGGCCGCCCCGCAGCTGGGGCGCGATGTGCTCCTGGGCGCGGCGCCGGGGCAGCTGGGGCTTGCCCATGGTGCCGCGCACCGTGCCGCCGCCGCGCGGAGCGGGGGCCGCGGCCGTGTCGTCCGCGACCGTCCGTCGTTCGTCGGGCCGGATGCCGGGCGTGGCCTCCGTGGGTGTGGGCCGCGCCGCGTGGGCGCCGCGCACCGGCAGAGGCGGCGGTCCGCCGTCGTGCGCGGGGGCAGCCGCCCGGACGGTCTCCTGCTGCGCGTGCCGGCGCCTGCCTGCGGGTGGCTCCGCGGCGATGCCCTGCGGACCGGGTCGCTGACCTGCCGGGGATCCGCTCCGCGGGACCGGCCGGCTCCCGCCCGGAGCACCGGCCGGGGTGTCGTCCCGGGGCTCCGTCCGGAACTGCGGCCGGGAGTCGGCCGGGGCCCCCGCCCCCGTGCCGGGCCCGCCTGTCGTCGTACCGGGCCCGCCTGTCGCCGTACCGGCCCCGTGAGCGGCACCGAGCGCCCTCCCCTGCCCGCCGGGACTCACGGCCGGTGCCCGCTGCCCCGGTGCCGGCGTCGGCGTCGGCGTCGGCGGTACCTGCCCCACGCGCGCCGTGCCGTGCGGCGGTGTCGGTGCCGCCGGGGCGCCGGAGGCGTCCGGCGGCGGCCCCAGCAGCCCCTGCGGCACGACCAGGACGGCCTGCACGCCCCCGTAGATGTTCGTCTGCAGCCGGACGGTGATGCCGTGCCGCCGGGCGAGCTGCGAGACCACGAACAGGCCGATACGGCCGTCCGCCAGCAGGCTGGCGACGTTGACCTGGTCAGGGTCGGCGAGCAGGGCGTTCATCCTGGCCTGCTCGTCGACCGGCATGCCGAGCCCGCGGTCCTCGACCTCGACGGCCAGCCCGGAGGTGACGAGGTTGGCGCGGAGCAGCACCGGGGTGTGCGGGGCGGAGAACAGTGTGGCGTTCTCGACGAGTTCGGCCAGCAGGTGGATGACGTCGGCGACGGCGTGCCCGCGCAGCCGGCCGTCGACGGGCGGGACCAGCCGGACCCGGGAGTACTGCTCGACCTCGGCGATGGCGGAGCGCAGTACCTCGGTCATGGAGACCGGGTTGCTCCACTGCCGCCGGGAGACGGCGCCGCCGAGCACGGCGAGGTTCTCGGCGTGCCGCCGGATGCGGGTGGCGAGGTGGTCGACGTGGAAGAGGCCCTTGAGCAGGTCGGGATCCTCGATCTCGTTCTCCAGCTCGTCGAGGATCGAGATCTCCCGGTGCACCAGGGACTGCAGCCGTCGGGCGAGGTTGACGAAGACCTCGAGCTTCTGTTCGCTGCCCGCCTGGCTGGAGAGCTGGGCGGCCTGGACGACGGCGGTGACGGCGCCGTCGTGCGCGCGGGCCAGGTCGGCGGCGAGCAGTTCGAGGTCGTCGGCGTCCTGCGCAGGCCCGCCGCGCGGCCCCCGCGGGGGCGGGTTCTCGCCGCGCCGCAGGGCCTCGACGAGGGCGCGCAGGTCGGCTTCGCCGCGCGCGGCGCTGCGGCGCAGGGCTCCGACGCGGTCGCTCACCGAGCGGGCGGCCCGGTCGGCGGCGACGGCGGCGATCAGGATGCCGGCGACCGTCACCGAGACCGATCCGGCGAGCACGGCCCACAGGGTGGGGCCGGGGCGCACTCCGGCGGACCTGACGGTGACCAGGACGGCCGCGCTGGCGCTGAGGGCGACCGCGACGGGCGGCAGCACCGCGAGGCGCATGAGCTGTGGCCGTATGCGGGTCTCGGGCAGTGCGGGAACGGGGCGGGCGACCGGCCGCCCGTGCCGGCCGCCCTCACGGCGGTCGGCGCGAGCGGCCGGTGCACGGAGGTGAGACATCGGTGTCCTCGTGGTCCTCGTACTGGTCCGTCGGGCCTGGTTCCCCGCGCGTCGTGCGCGAGGCGGGCATGCGCCATCGCGGTGCCGGGCGCGACAACCGACGAAATCCGGCCCTGCGTCGTCCGACGGACACTCACAGTAGTCGCCTGAGCATCATGTGCGGTGGGCAGTTGACAAAGTCCCCCGGAGAGGGTCCCGCTCTGGTATGAGGCGTCGTACGACAGACCGATAACCCTGACGGATCCACGGAACCGAGGCGGAGATTATCGATCCGACCTGGTCGGATTTGGTCACGAAAGGACGGTGAGGGCCGGGGAGTCCCCTGACTCCCCGGCCCTCACCGACCGCTCGTCGCCCGGCCGTCGTCCGCCTGCGCTCAGCCCGCCGGAACGGTCTCCGGGTCCCCTTCGTCCTCGGCCGTGCCGGCGGGAACGTCACCGGCCGTGCCGGCCTGGGCCCTGGCCGCCGAGCCGGCCGCCGTCCTGACCGCCGCCTCCGTGACGGCCTGCGGCCAGCCGCCCGCCGGCGCGTGCGCCACACCGCGCCACCACGGCTGGGACGGGACGGTCTCGGCGGTGGGTTCGAACGGCTCGCCGGGGCGGGGAAGGGCGATGTGGGCGTCGGCCGCGCGGGCGGCCGCGAGGGTGCCCTCGCCGGGGTCGGACCAGGCGTGGGGTGCCAGGTTGAAGGTGGCCCAGTGGATCGGCAGCAGCACGCCGGAGGGCCGGCCGCCCTGGAGGTCGAGGTGGGCGCGCATGCCCTCCTCGGGCGTCATGTGTATGTCGGGCCAGAATTCACTGAAAGCCCCGACCTGGATCATCGTGGCGTCGAACGGGCCGTGGTCGGCGCCGATGTCCTTGAAGCCCTCGAAGTAGCCGGTGTCACCGCTGTGGTAGATCCGGTGCTCCGCGCCCGCGACGGCCCAGGAGGCCCACAGGGTGTGCTGGGTGTTGCGCAGTCCGCGGCCGCAGAAGTGACGGGCCGGGGCGGCGGTCAGGGTGAGGCCGCCGACCTTGGTCGCCTCGTGCCAGTCCAGCTCGCGCAGCCGGCCCTCGGACACGCCCCACTGTTCGAGGTGGGCCCCCACGCCCAGCGGCACGGCGAAGAGGGTGTCCGTGCCGGCCAGCGCTTTGATGGTGGGCATGTCCAGGTGGTCGTAGTGGTCGTGCGAGATGACCACCACGTCGACCGGGCCGAGCGCGGCCAGGGGCAGCGGCACCGGGTGCAGCCGCTTGGGGCCGGCGAAGGGGAACGGGGAGCAGCGCTCGCCCCAGACGGGGTCGAACAGCACGCGCTGCCCGTCGATCTCCGCGAGCACGCTGGAGTGGCCCATCCAGGTCAGCCGCAGCCCGGTGGCGGGCGGCCGGGCGAGGTCGGCCAGGGTGGTGGCGTGCACCGGGACCGTGCCGTGGGGGGAGCGCCGGGGCCGTGTCTCCCGGTCGAAGAACACCTTCGCGAAGTCCAGCGTGGAACCGGAGGGCCGGGTCCGGGCGGTGCCTCCGGGGTTCTGGAAGACGCCGTCCTTGAAGTGGGGCGATCTGCGGATGCGCGCCATGCGCTCACCGCCGGGATCCGCGCCGAAGGCCGCGGGCCGCAGCGCGCGGAGCCCGGAGCTCAGAGAACCCGAACCGGTCACGGTACCTCCAGGGGGAGTCGGCGAGGCCACCCATTATGGTCGGCCGCTACGACAGCCCGGGGTCGGCGGGGTGACGGGACGCGGACGGGACGCTTCCGTGGGCCTTGGTCCGGTCGGCCCGGAGCCCGGGTACTGCCGGCTATGACACCCCCTCTGATGTCGTCGGTCTGGACGGACCACGTCACCGGCCGCCGGGGATTCCTGGTCGTCGACCGGCTGGTGCGGGGCGTGGCCGGCGGCGGTCTGCGGATGCGGCCCGGCTGCACGCTCGAGGAGGTGACCGGCCTTGCCCGTGGCATGACCATGAAGGAGGCGCTGCACTACGACCCCGACGGCCGGTACGTACCTCTGGGCGGCGCCAAGGGCGGCATCGACTGCGATCCGCAGGCCCCGGAGGCGTACGGGCTGCTGGTGCGCTACCTGCGGGCCATGCGGCCGTACGTCGAGAGCTGCTGGACCACCGGTGAGGACCTCGGGCTCACCCAGGACCTGGTCGACCGGGCCGCCGCCGAGGCGGGGCTGGAGTCGTCCGTCCAGGCCGTGTACCCGCTGCTCGACGACGAGGCCGCGGCCCGGCGGCGGCTCGCGGACGCCTTCGCCCTGGAGGTGGACGGCATCGGCCTGGACGAACTGGTCGGCGGCTGCGGGGTGGCCGAGTCGGTGCTCACGGCCCTGGACCGGGCCGGGGTGGCGCATGCGGGGACGCGGGTGGCGGTGCAGGGGCTGGGCACCATGGGCGGGGCCACGGCCCGCTTCCTCGCGCGCGCGGGACTGCGTATCGTGGCCGTCGCCGACATCAAGGGCACGATCGCCAACGCGGCCGGTCTCGACGTCGATGCGCTGCTCGCCGCGCGGGACGCGTACGGCACCGTGGACCGGGCCGTGCTGCGCCCCGCCGACCGCGAACTGCCGGGCGAGGCCTGGTTGTCCGCCCGGGCGGAGGTGGTGGTGCCCGCTGCGGTGTCGTACGCGATCGACACCGCGAACCAGGACCGCGTCACCGCCCGCTGGATCGTCGAGGCGGCCAACATGCCGGTCCTCCCGGCGGCGGAGGAAGCGCTGTCCGCGCGCGGGGTGACCGTGCTGCCGGACGTGGTGGTCAACTCCGGGACGAACGCCTGGTGGTGGTGGACGCTCTTCGGGGACATCGGCCCGGACGCGGCGGAGGCGTTCGCCTGCACCCGGCGCTCGATGCGCGCCCTGGTCGAGGTGATGCTCGCGCGCGCGGAGGCCGACGGAACGACTCCGCGGGCCGCCGCGCACGCCCTCGCGGCCGACCGGCTGCCGGTGATCGCGGAGCGTTTCGGCTGGTACCGGTGACCGTGCCGCCGCCGGACAGGCCCTAGGGTGACCGCGTGGCGAGAGTGCGGTTGAGCGTGGCGGAGCGGCGGGAGGAACTGCTGCGGGCCGCCGTCGAGCAGATCGAGGCGCGGGGCGTGGCGGCGGTACGGATCGCCGACGTGGCCTCGTCGCTCGGCGTGAGCAACGCGCTGGTCCTCTACCACTTCCAGACCAAGGAGAAGCTGGTCGCAGCCGCCTTCACGTACGCGGCCGAGGGCGACCTCGCCCACCTGCGCAAGCTGCTGGGCCGCCGTACGTCCGCGCTGCGCCGGCTGCGGGCCGCCGTGCGCTGGTACGCGCCCACCGGCCAGGCCAAGGGCTGGCGGCTGTGGATCGAGGGCTGGGCGGTGGCACTGCGCGAACCCGGCCTCCAGGAGGTCACCCGTGACCTGGACCGGCAGTGGAAGGCGGCGATCGCCGAAGTCATCGCCGAGGGGGTCGCCGCGGGCGAGTTCCACTGCCCGGACCCGACCGGCTCGGCCCTGCGCCTGACGGCCCTGCTCGACGGCCTCGCCGTCCAGCTGACGTCGTACGCGGGCGCGGTAGCCCGGTCGCGGGCCCAGGAATGGATGGACGAGGCCCTCGCCCGGGAACTGGGCCTGGACCGCGACGGGTTGACGGAGGGGTAGCGTTCCACGGAGGGACGGTTCGGGCCGGGCCGCCCGGAGAGCCGCGCCCGGCTAGCCGGCGCGGAGCCCTCGTCCCGACTCCCGGCCAGTACGAACGGAGCCCGGGCAGCCCGCCGGCAGCGACTCCCGCAGACCTCCGTCCACGCCGAACCGCGGAGCGCCGTGCGCCCCCGCTCCGCCGTACGACGACACCGCGGCGGGACACCGTACGGGACCACCGTCGCCCCGCACGCGCGTACCCGCCGCCGTACACCCCGGCCATCCGCTGCCGGCCCCCGGAGGGAACCCGCTCAGGCCACCGAGGCGATCCGCATCTTGATGTCGTCCGGGGACAGCGCGCCCTTGGCCGTCACGTGGTCGCCGGACGATTCGCCGCGCAGGCGGCGGCCGATCCAGGGGACCAGGTACTCGCGGGCCCAGTGGACGTCGTCGCGGCGGACCTCGAGCGTGCCGCGAGGCGGGAGCGGGGGCCAGGGCTGCTCCGGGTCGGCCGGGATCTCGAGGCCGAGGACCTGGCCGGCGCGCAGGGCCACGCGCGTGTGCCCCTCGGGCGAGAGGTGCAGCCGGTCGTCGTCCCAGGCACGCCGGTCCTGGATCGTCTTGAGGGACCACAGGTCGAGCACGGGACAGCCGTACCGGTCGGCGATGGCCCGGACATGCCCGTTGTACGTGGCGATCTTGCCGCGCAGGTGCTTGAGCACGGGCACGCCACGGGTGTCGAAGCCGGTCGTCACCATGACCGTGCCGGCGACGGAGGCGAGTTGTGCCACCGCCCGCTCGAAGCGCTCGGCCACCTCGTCGGGGTCGGTTCCGGGGCGGATGATGTCGTTGCCGCCCGCGCAGAAGGAGACCAGGTCCGGGGCGAGTTCGACGGCCCGCGGGAGCTGGTCCGCCATGATCTGGTCGAGCAGCTTGCCGCGCACCGCGAGGTTCGTGTACCTGAAGTCGCCCTCGGGCCGCCGGTCCGCGAGCAGTACCGCGAACCGGTCGGCCCAGCCGACGAACGCCCCATCGGGGCCGGGGTCGCCCACGCCCTCGGTGAAGCTGTCCCCCACCGCCACGTACGACCCGATCACTGATCTGTTGTCACTCTTCGAATCGTCTGCCACATCGGACCATGATTCACCTTGGGGTGTGACTTACGCGACCGTAATACGGGCTTGACGGTCGGTGAGATAAGCCACTCCTCCGGCATGCGTCATCCGGGAATACGCCACACCCGGAAGCCGGTGATCCGAGACGATCCGGACGCGCTGGGGTTCGTTCGCGACGAGCAGGGGCCCGGTGCAGTCGTAGACCAGGGGGCGGACCCCGGCGTCGCCGACGTAACGGCGCAGCCGGGTGGTGGTGTTGGAGTTGGCGCCGTAGCCGGCGTAATACGTCTTCAGGTAGTCGTACTCCTCGAGCCCGCCTCCCCGCGGCGTCGCGAAGAGGTCGCCGGGGAAACGGACGCCGGCCGCGTTCCAGAAGTTGTTGAGGTCCGAGACGCGGCCGTTGGCCCCGCCCTGCGACGCCGGCGGGGCGGTGTACTCCAGGACGTACGGCCCTTCGAGCCACCGGCGGAACCAGACCGTCGCGCCGCTGGGCACGTCGATGTCCAGCAAGCCGTGGGAGGCGGTGACGCTGCCGCCGTCCTGCAGTTCGGTCACCCACTGGCCGAGACCGTGCCGGAAGTCGTCGTGGGCGGGGTGCGGGCTGCCGGACAAGGGCCCCCAAGGCTGCAGAAGGCCTTGCTCCTGATGGAGGTCACTGTGCCCGGGCCCCGGCCCCGCTGTCGACACACCGAAGGCCGGACCCGGGGATCGGGGGTCCGGCCTTCGGTCACCCAGGGACGGGCGACGCGGTCGTCAGGCGACGGCGACGCCGTGCGAGCGGAGGTAGGCGACGGGGTCCACGTCCGAGCCGTAGTTCGGCGTGGTGCGGATCTCGAAGTGCAGGTGCGGGCCGGTCACGTTGCCGGTCGCGCCGGAGAGGCCGATCTGCTGGCCCGCGGCCACGGTCTGGCCGGCCGAGACGGAGAGCGAGGAGAGGTGGCCGTACTGGGCGTAGTAGCCGTCGGCGAGCCTGATCACGACCTGGTTGCCGTAGGCGCCGCCCCAGCCCGCGGAGACGACCGTGCCCGCACCCACGGCCTTCAGCGAGGTGCCGGTCGGGACGACGAAGTCGACGCCCGTGTGGTGGCCGCTGGACCACATGCTGCCCGCCACGTGGTAGCCGGTGCCGACGGTGGCGCTGGCCACGGGGAGCGTGAAGCCGGCGGAGGTGTTCGCCGACGCGGGGGACGACGACCGGGACGCCGACTGCGACTGGGACCGCGACGTGGACCCGGACTCCGACTGCGACTTCGACTTCACGGACGACGAAGACCCGGCGGAGGCGGAGGACTTGCCGCCCGTCTGCGCGGCCTTCTTGCCGAGCGTGAGCTTCAGGCCGGGGTGGATCAGCGAGGGGTCGCTGCCGACGGCCTCGCGGTTGTCCTCGTAGAGCCGGTGCCAGCCGCCGCTGACGTGCTGCTCGTCGGCGATCTTGGAGAGGTAGTCGCCGGTCCTCACCGTGTAGGTGCGTGCGCCCGGCTGTGCCGCGGAGACCTTCTTCCCGGCCACCGGTACGGTCTGGACGGCCTTTTCCGAAACGGAATCCTTTGCGGTGGCCGCGTGGGCACCGGTGGCGCCCATGAGAGGCAGGGCGAGCGCGGCGCCGCCCGTGCCGGCGACGGCGATCGAGCGCGTGAAACGCCGGGTCTTGGGACGGCGGTGTTTACCCTTCGCGGGCATGGCGAATTCCTCTCCGACGCCTGCGAGGTGAGCTGTCGGGTTCGGGCTGGAGCTGCCCGGCCGCGCGCGGGGCGCGGCTTCACCCCTAGCCGTCCCGGAGACCGGAACAGGCAGTCGTACCTGGTGGGTCCCCCGCTCCTGCCGTGCACGGGTGAGTGTGTGCGGGCTCCGGGCGGCGGCAGGATTCGGCGTTCCGTCCGGATTGATGGCGAACGTAAGCGAGCAGGACGCGAAGGGACAACCAGATGGTTCCCTCTGTCCGCGTTTCACGTGATCCGTTACGGGAATTCCCGGTCACCCTCCGTGAATTCGATGCGTCTTCGTTGCATCAAATCCCAGGAAGATCCCGCGGATTACGTGGACATGACGCGCGACGGACGGTCACGAATATGACGCTCCTCACGCACCCCATCCCCATGGCCCCCTAATTCACAGCGACTTGGAATGAAGGGTCTAATTCGGACAGAAAGCTCAGATGCGACACAGGCGGAGAACCGTCGCATCGAAGTCGCCGCGCAGCCCGGTGCGCAGCCCGTGGTGCAGCAGCACGGCACCCCGGTGAACTTCGCCCGTTTCGCGGCATTCGTACGACGCCGTGGGGTCGAGGCCGCGCAGCCGCAGCGCCGGGACCGGCTCGCCGTACCGCTGCGCCTGGAGCCAGGCGAGGACGACGGCCTCGTCCCCGAGCTCGCGGAAGCGCAGCCGGAGTTCGCCGTCGTCGGTGTCGTACGTCTCGAGGCCCACTCGGTATCGCGCCGCTGTCCGGCGCGCAAGGACGGGGCGGGCCTGACGAAGCGGGGGCCGCCCTCGACCGGATACTCCTCGCGGCCGTCGAGCGGGGACTCGAAGGGCCGGTAGCCGGGCAGCGGGTGCTCGGCGAGGGCCTCGGCGTCGGCGAGCGCGATCCTGGGGCCCCAGTGGAGCCAACATCATCAAGCGCTCTTGGCCGCGGAGGCAACGCCTGTGGACAACTCATTGCCCGGGAAAACCGATGTCGTATCGTCGACAGGGTGCCCGCCGACGAGCCGCGACGGCGGGAACGGCTGGGAGGAGCCCCCGTGACGCAGCAGATCCCGTCGACCGAACCGGAGCTGACCGGAGTGCGCAACTTCCGGGACGTGGGCGGTCTGCCCACGGTGGACGGACGGCGGGTGCGCTACGGGGTGCTGTTCCGCAGCGGGCACCTCGCGCACGCGACCGACGAGGACGCGGCGTTCCTCGCCTCCCTCGGGCTGCACACCATCTTCGACTTCCGCAACGCGGCCGACCACAGGCTCGAGGGACCGGACGTCGAACTGCCCGGCGTGCGCAACGTGAACCTGCCGCTGAGCGACCCGGCGGACGGCGCCGAGTTCTGGACGATGGTCCGCGACGGCGACCTCGACCAGCTGCGCGCGCTCCTCGCGGACGGCAAGGCGGCGAACCGGATGATCGCCTCCTACCGCAAGATCATGAAGGAGCGCACCGCCGAGCACTCCCGGGTGCTGCACGCGCTCGCCGAGGACAGCGTCCCCGCCCTGATGCACTGCGCGGCCGGCAAGGACCGCGCAGGCCTGTCCATCGCCGTCACACTGCTCGCCGTGGGCGTGGAGCGGGACGCGATCCTGGCCGACTACCTGGAGTCGAACGCCAAGCACCGCCGCTACAAGGTGCGCCGCAGCGGCAGCTCCGACTCGGCGTACTCCTCCGAGGTCATGGAGCTCCTCGGCCCGCTGTTCGACGCGCGTGCCGAGTACCTGACGGCGGCGTTCGAGACGGTCGAGGAGACGTGGGGCGGCGTGGACGCCTACCTGGAGCAGGGGCTCGGGGTCACGCCGGAGATCCGGGAACGGCTGCGGGAGCGGCTGCTCGACTGACGAAGTTCCGCAGGGCGGTCAGCCCTTCGCGCCCACCGCGAACAGCAGGTAGACGAAGGCTGCCAGGATGTGGCCGACGGCGATGTAGATGATCAGCCGGACCCACAGGGCGCGGGGGAACTTCTCCTCCAGGTCGGTCATGTCAGGTCTCCGGTCAGGGGGCCCAGGCACAGGGCGGCCGTGGGGCTCTGCAGCAGGGTGTGGACGAAGAGGAGCTCGACGCCGTCGTGGTCCTCGGCGGCGAGGCGGTGCGGGGTCAGCGAGTCGAAGTGCGCGCTGTCGCCGGGCGCGAGCAGGTGAGCGGTGTCCCCGAGGCGCAGCCTGAGCCGGCCCTTGAGGACGTACAGCCACTCCTCGCCCGGGTGCACGCGCACCATGTCGCCCTGGGAGCCGTACGGCACGCGGACGCGCAGGGCCTGCATCCCGCGGCCGGGTGCGCCGGACTGCCAGTACGTCCAGCCGCCCGCCCGGGTCGGTTCCATGTCGGCGGCGCGCACGATCGCGTCCCGGTCCGCGACCGTCTCGCCGAGCAGCTCCGAAACGGTCGTACCGTAGGTACGGGCCAGAGCGAGCAGCATCGGCAAAGAGGGCTGGCGCTGCCCGGTCTCCAGGCGGGAGAGGTGGGCGGGCGAGAGCCCGGCCGCGCGGGCCGCCGCCTCCAGGGTGAGGCCGGCGCGGCGGCGCAGCGCGCGGAGCTGAGGAGCGACGGCGGGCAGGTCGCCGACCGGCCCGGCCGACGGCTCGGGTCCGTGTTCGTGCGGGTGCTCGGCTGCGGAGGAGTTCATGCCTCCATTGACCCGCGGCCTTGTCCCGGCGGCAAATTTCTTGCCCGCCAGGCAAAACGGCCTCGGGTCCTCCGGCTCAGCGGTTGGCCACCGCCTGCTTGATCAGCGTCTTGCCGAAGTCCCACATCAGGCCGCCGCCGTTGTGCGCGTCGTCCATCACGGCGGTGAACGCGTCGACGAACCGGTCCACCTCCCGCTCGCCGATGACCAGCGGCGGGATCAGCTTGATCACCTCCAGGTGGTCACCGGAGACCTGGGTGAGGATCCGGTGCCGCTGCAGCAGCGGGACGACCACCATCTGGGCGAACAGGCCCTTGCGCGCGGCCTGCAGCATGGTCCAGCGGCTGCGCAGCTTCAGCGACTTCGGCCTGCCGAACTCGATGCCGATCATCAGGCCCCGGCCACGGACGTCGGCGAGCAGCTCGTACTTGCCGGTCAGGTCCGCGAGCCGGGACTTCAGCTGCTCCCCGGTGGCGCGGGCGTTGGCCACGAGCTGCTCGTTCTCCATGACCGACAGCACGGCGAGCCCGGCCGCCATGGCCTGGGCGTTGGAGCCGAAGCTCGCCGAGTGGACCAGCACCCGGTCCATGGACGAGTAGACCTTCTTGAAGATCCAGTCCTTGCCGAGGGTGGCGCCGACCGGGACGTACCCGCCGGACAGGGCCTTGGCGACGCACACCAGGTCCGGTTCGACGCCGTCCTCGTGCTGGTAGGCGTAGAAGTCCCCGGTGCGGCCGAGGCCGGTCTGCACCTCGTCGGCGATGAGCAGGGCCTTGTGCTGGTGCAGCAGTTCCTGCGCGGCCCGCAGACAGCCGGGCGGGGCCTCGTGGACGCCCTTGCCCTGGATCGGCTCGACGATCAGGGCGGCGACGTCGCCCTTCTTCAGCTCCCGGGCCAGGGCGTCGAGGTCGCCGAGGGGTACGGCCGTGTCGGGCAGCAGCGGGGCGAAGCCGTCCCGGAAGCCGTCCTCGCCGTTGACCGACAGGGATCCGGTGGTCAGGCCGTGGAAGGCGTGGTCGCAGTACAGGATCCTGGGTTTCCCGGTGGCGTACCGGGCGAACTTCAGCGCGGTCTCCACCGCCTCCGTCCCGCTGTTGCCGAAGAACGCCCTCTCCAGGTGCGGGCTGTGCGCGAGGAGCTTCTCGGCCAGCAGGCCGGGCAGCGGCTGGCAGTCGAAGCGGGTCAGGTCGGCGAGAGACGCGTCGAGGACGTCGTGCAGCGCCTTGCGGACGACGGGGTGGTGGCGGCCCAGGCCCATCACCCCGAACCCGGCGAGCATGTCCAGGTAGTCGTCGCCGTCCGCGTCCCAGAAGTAGGCGCCCTCGGCCCGCTCGTAGACCCTGTCGAAGCCGATGGTGTGCAGCATGCGCGGGAGCTGGTGGTTGAGGTACCTGGCGTGCAGCTCGTAGCGCTCGGCTCCGCGCTCGGCCAGGAGTGCGCCGAGGTCGAACTCCGTGGTCATTCAGTTGTCTCCTGTTTCTCCCTGCCCGGGCCGGCGGTGTCCCTGGCGGCCAGGCTCGCGCTGATCCGTCCGGCCACCTCGACCGGCGTGAGGCCGATGTCGGCCAGCACCTCGCCGCGCTTGGCGTGCGCGAGGAACTGCTCGGGGATCCCGAACCGCCGCACGGGTACGTCCACGTCGGCGTCCCCGAGGGCCAGCGCCACGGCGGAGCCGACACCGGCCGCGCGGCTGTTGTCCTCCACGACGGCCACCAGGCGGTGTCCGGCTGCCAGGCCGGGCAGCGCCGGGTCGACGGGCTTGACCCAGCGCGGGTCCACCACCGTGCAGTCGATGCCGCGGGCCTCCAGCAGCTCGGCGGCCTGCAGGCACACCTGTGCCATGACGCCGACGGCCACCAGGAGCACCTCGGGGCGTTCGGCGCGGTGCAGGACGTCCATGCCGCCGACGTGGCCGACGGCCGGGATCCGAGGGCCGACCGACTCCTTCGGGAAGCGGACCAGCGTGGGCGCGTCGTCGACGGCGACGGCCTCGCGCAGCTGGGCGCGCAGCTGGTCGGCGTCGCGCGGGGCGGCGATTCTCAGGCCGGGGACGACCTGCAGGACCGACATGTCCCACATGCCGTTGTGGGAGGGACCGTCGACTCCGGTGACGCCCGCGCGGTCCAGGACGAACGTCACCCCGCAGCGGTGCAGGGCCACGTCCATCAGGAGCTGGTCGAAGGCGCGGTTGAGGAAGGTGGCGTAGACGGCGACGACCGGATGCAGGCCGCCGGTCGCCAGGCCCGCCGCCGACACGGCCGCGTGCTGTTCGGCGATGCCGACGTCCCACACCCGGTCCGGGAAGCGTTCGGCGAACTTTGCCAGCCCCACCGGGTGGAGCATGGCCGCCGTGATCGCCACGACGTCGTCCCGCTCCTCGCCGATCCGCACGATCTCGTCCCCGAACACCGAGGTCCAGGAAGGCGCGTTGGAGGGCGTGAGGGGCGCGCAGGTCAGCGGGTCCATCACGCCGACGGTGTGGAAGTGGTCCTGCTCGTGGGCGAGGGCTGGTTCGTAGCCGCGCCCCTTCTCGGTGAGGCAGTGGACGAGGACGGGGCCGTGGAAGCGTCTGGCCCGGCGCAGCGCCGACTCGACGGCCATGATGTCGTGGCCGTCGATCGGCCCGACGTACTTCAGGCCCAGGTCCTCGAACATGCCCTGCGGGGCGAAGGCGTCCTTGAAGCCCTTCTTCGCGCCGTGCAGGGACTCGTACAGCGTGTTGCCGACCAGCGGGGTGCGCAGCAGGACGTCCTTGCCCCAGGCCAGGACCCTCTCGTAGCCGTCCGTGGTGCGCAGGGTGGCCAGGTGGTTGGCGAGGCCGCCTATGGTGGGCGCGTAGGAGCGCTCGTTGTCGTTGACGACGATGATCAGCGGCCGGTCCTTGGCGGCCGCGATGTTGTTGAGCGCCTCCCAGGCCATGCCGCCGGTGAGCGCGCCGTCGCCGATGACCGCGACGACGTGGCCCTTCCCGCCCTGCACCTGGCGGGCCTTGGCGAGCCCGTCCGCCCAGCCCAGCGCGGTGGAGGCGTGGCTGTTCTCGATGACGTCGTGCTCGGACTCCTCGCGCGAGGGATAGCCGGACAGGCCGCCCTTGCCGCGCAGCTTGGAAAAATCCTGACGGCCGGTCAGCAACTTGTGCACATAGCTCTGGTGGCCGGTGTCCCACAGGATGCGGTCCACCGGTGACTCGAAGACCCGGTGGAGCGCGATGGTCAGTTCCACCACCCCCAGGTTGGGCCCGAGGTGGCCGCCGGTGCGTGCCACCGCGTGCACCAGGAACTCGCGTATCTCCTCCGACAGTTCACCGAGATCCGCCTCGGACAGCGCCTTCAGGTCGCGTGGTTGCCGGATCGTCTCCAGAATCGTCACGTCGGGCCCCCTCTAGGTCCGTGCCTGGCTTCGGACTCACTTCATCTGCTCGGCGAGCTTCATTGCTTCCTCGATGAGGGTCTCCACGATCTTCGACTCGGGTACGGTCCTGACGACCTCGCCCTTGACGAAGATCTGGCCCTTGCCGTTGCCGGAGGCGACGCCGAGGTCGGCCTCGCGGGCCTCTCCGGGACCGTTGACGACACAGCCCATCACCGCGACGCGCAGCGGCACTTCCATGCCCTCCAGGCCGGCCGTGACCTCGTCGGCCAGCCTGTAGACGTCCACCTGGGCACGCCCGCAGGACGGGCAGGAGACGATCTCGAGCCGGCGCTGTCTGAGGCCCAGGGACTGAAGGATCTGGATGCCGACCTTGACCTCCTCGGCGGGCGGCGCGCTGAGCGACACCCGGATCGTGTCACCGATCCCCCTGCTGAGCAGTGCGCCGAAGGCCACGGCCGACTTGATCGTGCCCTGGAAGGCGGGGCCCGCCTCCGTCACCCCGAGGTGCAGCGGATAGTCGCACCGCTCGGCCAGCTGCCGGTAGGCCTCGATCATCACGACCGGGTCGTTGTGCTTGACCGAGATCTTGATGTCCCGGAAGTCGTGCTCCTCGAAGAGGGACGCCTCCCAGAGGGCCGACTCGACCAGCGCCTCCGGCGTGGCCTTGCCGTACTTCTGCAGCAGCCGCCGGTCCAGCGAGCCGGCGTTCACACCGATGCGGATCGGCGTGCCGTGGTCCTTGGCCGCCTTCGCGATCTCCTTGACCTTGTCGTCGAACTGCTTGATGTTGCCCGGGTTCACGCGGACCGCCGCGCAACCCGCCTCGATCGCCGCGAACACGTACTTGGGCTGGAAGTGGATGTCCGCGATCACCGGGATCTGCGACTTGCGGGCGATCGTCGCGAGCGCGTCCGCGTCGTCCTGCGTCGGGCAGGCCACCCGCACGATCTGGCAGCCGGACGCGGTCAGCTCGGCGATCTGCTGGAGCGTGGCCCCGACGTCGGACGTACGGGTCGTCGTCATCGACTGCACCGACACCGGAGCCCCGCCCCCCACCGCCACCGGACCGACCTGGATCCGCCGCGACTCACGCCGCGGCGCCACCGGCCGGACCGGCACCTCGGGAACGCCCAGGGGAATGGCGGTCATGGCACTACTCGCGGTTTCCGTTGACGGTCTCGCGCATGGCGCGCAGGGACTCCTTCAGGGATCCCATGGTGGCCAGCACGGCAGTGGGCTCGTACCCGCAGTGCGCCATGCAGTTGGCGCAGCGCGGATCCTTGCCGCGGCCGTACTTGTCCCAGTCGGTCTCCTCGATGAGCTCACGGTACGTCGGCACGTACCCGTCGCTCATCAGGTAGCAGGGCCGCTGCCAGCCGAAGAGCGAGTAGTTCGGGATCGCCCAGGCGGTGCACGGGAAGTCGACCTTGCCCTCCAGGAAGTCCAGGAAGAGCGGGGAGTGGTTGAGCCGCCAGCGGCGCCGGTTGCCGCCCGCGAAGGCCTTCTTGAACAGCTCGCGGGTCTGCTCCACGCCCAGGAAGTGCTCCTGGTCGGGCGCCTTCTCGTAGGCGTAGGCGGGCGAGATCATCATCTCGTCGACCTTGAGGTCGTCGTTGAGGAAGTTGAGCACCTCGATGACGGTCTGCGGGGTGTCGGTGTTGAAGAAGGTCGAGTTGGTGGTCACCCGGAAACCACGCCGCTTGGCCTCCTTGATGGCCTCCACCGCCTCGTCGAACACGCCCTCCTTCGCAACGGACTCGTCGTGCCGCTCCCGCAGCCCGTCGATGTGCACGGCGAACGCGAAATAGGGGGAGGGCTTGAACAGGTCCATCTTCTTGCGCAGCAGCATGGCGTTGGTGCACAGGAAGACGTACTTCCGCTTCGCCACCAGCTGACGCACGATCTCGTCGATCTGAGGATGCATCAACGGCTCGCCGCCGGCGATGGACACCATGGGCGCACCGGATTCGAGCACCGCCCCCACGGCCTGCGCGACCGGCATGCGCTGCTTGAGCACCCCGGCCGGGTGCTGGATCTTGCCGCAGCCCTCGCACTTCAGGTTGCAGGCGAAGAGCGGCTCCAGCTCCACGATCAGCGGAAACTTGTCCCGCTTACGGAGTTTCTGTTCGGCCAGGTATGTAGCGACCTTGATGGACTGACGCAGCGGCATGGCCATCTGGCTCACCTCCGGGGGAGCAGTAACGAACGGTGCCATTCGTAGAAAGCGGGAAGTACGGAACGAAGAACGCGGAAAGCTGATATTCCACCGCGCACCGTGCCGATCCGGACGAGTTCATGTTCTGGAGCGTCCACGACCACTCGTACGGCCGCAACGGGGCGCTCGCCCGCGCGGACGGCGCTCAGGAGTGTGGCCGCCGACTCCATGTCGACCGCGACTGCGCCGGTCGCGCGCAGATCGGACCGCTCCTGACCACGGACGACGTGGTCGGAGCCGGTGAGCGGGCCGGTGTGGACGGGACGCCCGGGCAGGGTGCGCGCGAGTTCCTTGACGAGCAGATCGGTGCCGACGCACGGGACGGTCCCGCGCGGGTCCCGGGTCTCCTCGGCGACGACCAGGTCGCCGGGGTGCATACCGGGGGCGAGTCCCGCGCAGAAACCGGTGGCCAGGACGGCGGCCCCGGCGCATTCGGGTGCGGCCAGGAGGCGGGTGACGGACCGTTCCGCCGCCTTCGGCCCCATGCCCGTGCGCAGCACGGTGACCGGCCCGCCGGCGCCGCCGCGGTCGCGCCTGCGCAGGGCGAGGTGCTCGATGCCGAGCGCGCAGGCGATCAGCAGCGGGGCCGGGGCGGGCTGGGTGCTCATCAGCTCCCCTCGGCCTCGGCGAGCGGCACCTTGACGGACTGCGCCGCGGACTGTGCGGCGGACTGCTGGGCCGGCTTCTCGGCGAACGGCTCGCCGTGCAGGTAGCGGCCGAGTGCGGTGAGCGGGAAGACCTGCCGGTAGAGGTGGTAGTTGATGGAGAAGTCCCAGGGGAAGCCGGTGCCGGTGAAGTACGGCTCGTCCCAGGAGCCGTCCGCCCGCTGGGTGGCCGCGAGCCACGCGATGCCGCGCTCGACGGCCTTAGAGCCGTGCTCCCCCGCCGCGAGCAGCGCCATCAGCGCCCATGCGGTCTGGGAGGCGGTGGAGGCGCCGCGGCCGCTCCACTCCTTGGCGTACTTGTAGGAGCGCAGGTCCTCGCCCCAGCCGCCGTCGTCGTTCTGCACCGACTCCAGCCAGGCGACCGCCCGCCGGATCGCGGGATGCGAGCCCGGCAGCCCCGCCGCGGTCAGGGCGGGCACCACGGACCCGGTGCCGTAGACGTAGTTGACGCCCCAGCGCCCGAACCACGAGCCGTCCGGCTCCTGTTCGGCCAGCAGCCACTGGATGCCGCGCCGGGTGCGCGGGTCGTGGGCGAGACCCTCGACCGCGAGCATCTCGACGACGTGCGCGGTGACGTCCGCCGAGGGCGGGTCGATGACCTCACCGAAGTCGCAGAACGGCAGCCGGTTGGGGAACGGGCTGGTGTTGTCGACGTCGAAGGCGCCCCACGCCCCGTTCTTCGACTGCATCCCGAGGTTCCAGCGCACCCCGCGCCCGATGGCCTTCTCCACGCGCTCCGGGTCGTGGTGCCTGACCCGGCGCAGGGCGAGGACGACTTCGGCGGTGTCGTCGATGTCCGGGTAGTTGTCGTTGTGGAACTCGAACGCCCAGCCCCCCGGAGGCAGTTGGGGCCGCTGGACCGACCAGTCGCCGGGCCGCACCACCTGCTCGCCCAGCATCCAGTCGGCGGCCTTGACGAGCGCCGGGTGGTCCGCGGGGAGCCCTGCGTCGGCGAGCGCGATGGTGGCCAGGCAGGTGTCCCACACCGGCGACTGGCAGGCCTCGATCATCCGGGCCCCGTCCTCCCGCCAGACGGCGAAACGGTCCAGCGACTCCAGGCCCGCGCGCATCACGGGGTGCTCAAGGTCGTAGCCCAGCAGGTAGAGGGCGATGACCGAGTACACGGCGGGCGGCTGGATACCGCCCCAGCAGCCGTCGTTCTCCTGCCGTTCGATGATCCAGCGGGCGGCGGAGTTCATGGCGGCCCGCCGGAGTCTGCGCGGCGCGACCTTTCGCAGCCGGTGCAGCGCCTTGTCCAGGCGCTGGAAGGCACCGTCCCAACTCGCGGCCGGGGCAAGCGGCTTGGCCGGGTTGGGGTCGGCCGGGTCGGTGTGCAGCTCGTCGAGCGGGAAGGGCGCGGGACGCACCGGGCGCTTCGCGGACACGATGGTGAGCGGCACGATGGTCTGCCGGGCCCAGCAGCCGAAGTCGTAGATGTTGAGCGGGAACCACTTGGGGAAGTAGATGAGCTCCGGCGGGAGTTCGGGCAGGTCCTCCCACTTCCACCAGCCGAACAGGGCCAGCCAGATCCGGGTGAAGACACGGGAGGCGGCGATGCCGCCCCGCTCGCGGATCCAGGCCGAGGCCCGGGCCATGTGGGGCGCGTCGGGCTCGTCACCGGCCAGGCGGAGGGCGACGTAGGCCTCGATGGTGGCGGAGAGTTCGCCGGGGCCGCCGTAGAAGGTGGCCCAGGTGCCGTCCTCGCGCTGCTCGCCGCGGATGAAGAGGGCGGCGGCCCGGGTGGTCGCCTCGTCGCGGATGCCGAGGAACTGACGCAGCAGCAGGTCCTCGGCGTCCATCGTGACGTTGGTCTCGAGGTCGCCCTTCCACCAGCCCTCGGCGTCCTGCCGGGACAGCAGGAAGTCGGTGGCGCGCTGGGCGGCGCGTGCGGCGGCTTCGTGCACCCCGGCCGCCACGGGGGTGGTGATGTCGGTGTCGCTGGCCGCGGCAGCGCGGGACGGCAGTGTGGCCCCGGTGCTTCCGTCGGTCGTCGCTGTCATGGCTTCCCCTTCGTGCAGTCGTGCGCGTCGTGCTGCTGTGGGTCCGCCGTCGGCCGGTGCGCGGGTGCTGTGCGGGGCACCGGCCGGCGACTACGCGAGGGCTGTTCGAGCGATAGTGATCATCTCTTCCGTACGACGACGAAGTCGGCGAGCGCCGTGAACGCGGCCCGGACCCGCTCGGGCATGTCGACGGCGTCGAGCGCCTCGACGGCGATGGCGTGCTGACGGCGCGCCTCCTCGGCCGTCCACTCGCGGCCGCCCGCCTCCTCGATGAGGGCGGCGCGGGCCGCGAACTCCTCCTCGGAGAAGTTCTCGAAGCCGCTGCTCTTGGCGTCCGCGGCGAGGATCTCGCCGAGCCGCTCGGAGGCTTCTCCGCCCGCCGCGAGCGCGGCCACCACCGGCAGCGACTTCTTGCGCTGGCGCAGGTCGCTCCAGGTCTGCTTGCCAGTGGCCTCCGGGTCGCCCCAGATGCCGAGGAGGTCGTCGACGGCCTGGAAGGCGAGGCCGAGGTGGTAGCCGTACTTCTCCAGCGTGTCGGCGGTGTGCTCGTCGGCGCCGCCGAGCACCGCGCCGATGGAGGACGCGCAGGCGAGCAGGGCACCGGTCTTGTTGCCCTCCATCTCCAGGCACTCCTCGACGCTGACCCGGTCGCGGTGCTCGTAGGAGATGTCCTGCGCCTGACCGTCGATCAGGGCGCGGGTGGCGGTGGTCAGACGGCGGGTGGCGCGGCCCGCCTCGGCCGTGCCGAGCTCCAGGAGGATCTCGTTGGCGAGGGCGAACAGCGCGTCGCCGACGAGGATGGCCTGGGCGGGGCCGTGCACCTTCCAGACGGTGTCGCGGTGACGGCGCTGTTCGTCGCCGTCCATCAGGTCGTCGTGCAGCAGCGAGAAGTTGTGGACCAGTTCGACGGCGACCGCGCCGGGGATGCCGGTCTCGGGCGTGGCGCCGGTGACCTCGGCGGAGAGCACGGCGAGGGCGGGACGTACGGCCTTGCCGCCGTCGCCGTCGGCCGGGTTGCCCTGCGCGTCGATCCAGCCGAAGTGGTAGGCGGCGACCGTGTCCATGGGAGGGGCCAGGCGGTCGACGGCCGCCCGCAGCACCGGTGTGGCCAGGGTCCGGCCGCGCTCCAGAAGCGCGGTCACGTCCACCGCGGTCTCTCGAGCGGCCGTCTCGGCCGGGGGCACAGTGGGCACAGAATCTCCTCTTGTTGCGGTGCCGGGGGTGCGGGGGCCTGCCGCGTGCCGGTCGGGCATCAGGCCGCCTCCTCGAACTCGAAGAGGTGGCGGGGGCGGGGCCGGCCGAGGGCGCTCAGCGCGGCGTCGGCCGCGCTCACTCCACTGCGGACCGCACTCTCCATGGTCGCGGGCCACCCCGTGGCGGTCCACGCTCCGGCCAGGTAGAGGCCGGGGGCCTTGGTGCGGGCACCGGGCCGCAGCCGCCCGACGCCGGGGGCGGGGGCGAACGTCGCCGTGCGCTCCCGGGTCACGAAGAAGTCCTTCACCTCGGCGCCGCGCGCGAGGGGCAGCAGCCGCTGAAGCTCGGGCAGGTAGCGCTCGCGCAGTGCGGCGACCGGCTCGTCGATCTCGTCGTGCGCGGCCGACTGGGACAGGGCGAGGTACTGGCCCTCGCGCAGTCCGGATGTCCCGGTGCGGTCGAAGACCCACTGCACGGGCGTGCCCAGGGCGGCGAAGAAGGGCCTGCCGAGCACCTTGCGGTCGTAGACGACGTGCACGTTGAGGATCGGCGCGGTGCCGATCGCCAGCAGTTGCTCGGGGGCGTCGAGGGCGCCGGGCGGCAGCAGGCCGTGCGTCTCGCCCTGCGGTACGGCGAGCACGACCGCGTCGGCTTGATGCGTCTCGCCGGGAACCTGAACGCTCCAGGTCCCGTTTTCGTTGGTAGAGACGGAGGTGACGCGTGTACGGACCTCGGTACGCACGCCCGCGGAGTCGAGCGCCCTGCGGGCCAGCCGGTCGTGCAGTTCGCCCAGCGGCACTCGGGCCCAGCCGATGTCGGCCGCACCCGGGTCGGACAGCAGACCGGTCTTGAACACCATCGCGGCGAGCCCCAGCGAGGCGTCGCCCGCGACCGCGTTGAGGGTGGCGACCCCGACCAGGTCCCACAGGGCCTCGACGGCACGCGCCGACTGGCCGTGGGCGGCCAGCCAGCTGCCGAAGTCCTGTGTGTCCAGGCTCGGATCGGCGAGGTCGAGCCCCTTGAGCGCGAGCGCGGCACGCCCGACCCCGGCCCGTTCGGCGAGTGACAGGTGCGGGTAGGTGGCCAGGCTCCGGCCCAGGTGCAGGGGCACGGGCAGCGCGTCGCGCCGCAGCCTGCCGAGCCGCCGGCCCTCGGGCCTGGTGACGTCGAGGACGGGCACGTCGAGACGGTCCTGCAGCGGTGCCAGGGCCGCGCCCTCGATCCGGTCGAGGAACCATCGGTAGGCGGTGCAACAACGCAGGTACACGTGCTGTCCGTTGTCGACGGTCAGTTCGCCGCGCTGGAAGGAGAAGGCGAGGCCGCCCAGCCTCGGCCTGCCCTCGAGCAGGGTGACGCGGACGCCCGCGTCCGCGAGCGTGAGCGCCGCCGTGATCCCGGCCAGCCCGCCGCCGACCACCACGGCGGTGCGCCCGGCGTGTCCCGGTGTGGCGTGGCTGTCAGCGGACGGTCGGTCGGACCGCGTGCCGTCGGTCATCGTGCGCCTTCCTGTGCAGGCCCGCCGAGCTGCTGGAACGGTGCACGGCCGGCCGTCGCAGTCAGGGACGCCGCGGCGCACCGGAGGGTTGCGTGCCGCATGCCGGGGGTGGAGGCCTCCTCACCCATGGGGTCCATCAGGCGCGCCTCCTGACGGTCCGCCGGGACACGTGCCGGGTCACGTGCCGGGTGTCGAGCCCGGACAGGCCGCGCACCGCGACGTAGGCCTTCTCGCGTCCGGGCAGCGAGACCCGGCCGCGCAGCACGGCCTCCGGGTCGCGCTCGATGCGGTCGAGCAGACGGCGGTAGATGCCGGCCATGGCGGCGACGCAGGCGCCGCTGCGCCGGTCGAGCATGGGCAGCAGCCGGTAGCCCTCGGCGAAAAGAGCGCGGGCCCGTCGCACTTCGAAGTGCACGAGGCCCGCGAAGTCGGAGCCCTCCGGTGGCGTCGGTCCGCCGAGGCCTGCCGAGCAGCCGAATTTGGCGAGGTCGTCGGCGGGCAGGTAGGTGCGGCCGTCCTCGGCGTCCTCGCGGATGTCTCTGAGGATGTTGGTGAGCTGCAGGGCGAGCCCGAGGGTGTCGGCGTACTCGGGTGCACGCTCGGCGCCGCGCGCCCCCGGTTCCGTGCCGAACACGCCGAGCGAGAGCCGGCCGATGGCGCCGGCCACGCAGCGGCAGTACACCTTCAGATCGTCCCAGGTCTCGTAGGTCTCGCCGCGCACGTCCATCAGGACGCCGTCGATGAGTTCGTCGAGGCCGCCGAGCGGGATCGGGAAGGACCGGGCGGCGTGGGCGAGGGCGACCGCGACCGGGTCGGTGTCGTCCTCGCCGACCGCGCCCTCGCGGACCCGGGTCAGCAGCGCCCGGGTGTCCGTCAGCCGCGCGGTCTTGACGTCGTCCGCCAGCGCGCCGTCGCCGATGTCGTCGACACGCCGGGAGAACGCGTACAGCGCCGACATCGCGCGGCGCTTGGGCGTTGGCAGCAGCCTGATGCCGTACGCGAAGTTACGGGCCTGCTGCCCGGTGACGGCCTCGCAGTAGCGGTAGGCGGCGAGTACCGGTGCGGACACGTGCGGCACAGACTCCACGGTCCGGATCACCCCTCTCCTCGCAGAGTCACGCCCACCTCACGCAGCAACTGAGCCTTGCCGGGCTTGGGCGGGCCGGGAAGTACGTCGTATTCGGCGGCGGCGATCGCGCGGATCGCCGCCTTTCCTCCCGCCACGAACCCCGCGAGCAGCAGCTTCAGCCTGCCGTGGACGCTACCCACCAGGGGGGCGCCTTCATTCAGCAGATCGCGGGCGCGTTCCGCTTCGTACGCAACCAGTGCGCGCACCGATGCGCCCGCGGTCGTCGTGGCGAGATCCGCCTCCTGGACGTGAAAGCGTTTCATGTCCGCGGCGGGCAGATAGATCCGGTCGCGGCCGAGGTCCTCGGTGACGTCCTGGAGGTGTTCGACGATCTGGAGAGCGGTGCAGACCCGGTCGGAGAGACGGATCCGCTCGGGGGTGGAGGTACCGGTGACGGCGAGGACGAGACGGCCGACGGGGTTGGCGGACAGTTCGCAGTAGGCGAGCAGGTCGTCGTAGGTCTCGTACCGCGCGACGAGCTGGTCCTGGCGGTTGGCGGCGATCAGTCCGAGGAACGGCTCGGGGGTGAGCGAGCGGCGGCGGACGGTCGGCTGGAGGCGGCGCAGCAGGGGGTGGCGAGGGGTGGAGCCGAAGACCCGGCGCAGGTCGGTCTCGAAGGCGTCGAGGAGGACGAGGCGGTCCTCGGCGTCGGTGGCCGACACGCCGAGCAGCCGGGCGTCGGCGCCGCCCGGTGCGAGGTCGCCGTCGCCGATGTCGTCGACGAGACGGGCGAAGCCGTAGACGGCCATCAGGTCGTCGCGCCAGGCCCGGGGCAGGAAGAACGGTGCCACGGGGAAGTTCTCGCCCGCGGCCTTGTCGAGTGTGGCGCGCTCGGTCCCGCGCGCCGTCGTGTCGGTTCCCGTCACCGTGCGCTGCCCGTGGCGGGGACGGCACATGCTGCGTTGAGCTGGGGAGTTTCCGTAGCCATTGCCGTCACATCTCCCGTTCTACACCGCCGACCCAAAACTCACTATTTCGGACACGCCGCCCTGCCGTCCGCAGGGCGGCCCTGGTGGGGGGCGTCGCGCATTATCGCCCCACTTGCCGCTTTCCGGGACCGGTACAGCTTACGTTGTACAACGCAGCGAGGGCCGTCGGGGTGTCCTGCACATCACAACAACACACCGATTGGCGTCAAGATTCCTGACGCCGACCGGAGTTGACGTTTCCTTTGCGGACGCAGGGCCCCGCCGGGAAGGTTCCGGCGGGGCCCGGGCCGAGTCGCCGCTACTTGCCCGTGAACTTCTCGTACTCCTTGAGGACCTCGTCCGTCGGTCCGTCCATGCGCAACTCGCCGCGCTCCAGCCACAGGACGCGATTGCAGGTGTCACGGATGGACTTGTTGTTGTGGCTGACCAGGAACACGGTGCCGGCTTCCTTGCGCAGCTCCCGGATGCGTTCCTCGGAGCGCTTCTGGAACTTGCGGTCGCCGGTGGCCAGTGCCTCGTCGATCATCAGGACGTCGTGGTCCTTGGCGGCGGCGATCGAGAAGCGCAGGCGGGCCGCCATGCCGGAGGAGTAGGTGCGCATCGGCAGGGTGATGAAGTCGCCCTTCTCGTTGATGCCGGAGAAGTCGACGATGTCCTGGTAGCGCTCCTTGATCTCCTCGCGGGTCATACCCATGGCGAGACCGCCCAGGATGACGTTCCGCTCACCGGTGAGATCGTTCATCAGGGCCGCGTTGACGCCGAGCAGCGAGGGCTGGCCGTCGGTGTAGACCCTGCCCTTCTCCGCCGGGAGCAGGCCGGCGATGGCGCGCAGCAGCGTCGACTTGCCGGAGCCGTTGGAGCCGATCAGTCCGATGGCCTCGCCCCGGTAGGCGACGAAGGAGACGCCCCGTACGGCGTGCACCTTGCGCACCCCGCGCTCCTCGCCCCGCTTGAGGATGCGGCTGAGGGCCGCGGTGGCGCTGCCCTTGCCGGTCTTGGCGCCGTTGACCCGGTAGACGATGTGCAGGTCGTCCGCGATGACGGTGGGGACGCGTTCCCCGGTGTGCTGCTCAGCCACGGCCGTACCGCTCCTCCGCCTTCCAGAAGTACACGAAACCGCCGGCGAAGACGACCACGGCCCAGAACAGGGCGATGGCCCACACGTGCGGCGGCAGGTTCGAGGCGCCGTAGCCGTCGACCAGCGCGAAGCGCATCAGGTCCATGTAGATCGCGGCGGGGTTGACCTGCAGCAGGCGGACCACCCACTCGGGACGGCCCTCCATCATCTTGTTGATGGAGAACATGACTCCGGAGGCGTACATCCAGGTCCGCAGGACGAACGGCATCAGCTGGGCGAGGTCCGGTGTCTTGGCGCCCGTGCGGGCCACGATCAGCGCGAGCCCGGTGTTGAACAGGAACTGCAGCAGCAGGATCGGCACGATGAGCAGCCAGGAGAGGCCCGGGTAGCTGCCGAAGCCGATCGCGACGACGAACAGCACGATCATCGAGAAGAGCAGCTGCTGCAGCTGCTGCAGCGAGAAGGAGACGGGCAGGGAGGCGCGCGGGAAGTGCAGCGCACGCACCAGGCCCAGGTTGCCGGAGATCGCGCGGACGCCGGACATGACCGAGCTCTGCGTGAAGGTGAAGACGAACACCCCCGTGACCAGGAACGGGATGTACACGTCCTTGGACATGCCGCGGCTGGCGTGCAGGATGACGCCGAAGATGAAGTAGTACACCGCCGCGTTCAGCAGCGGGGTGGCCACCTGCCACAGCTGGCCGAGCTTGGCCTGGCTGTACTGGGCGGTCAGCTTCGCCTGGGAGAAGGCGAGGATGAAGTGCCGCCGCCCCCACAGCTGACGGACGTACTCGACGAGCGAGGGCCGGGCGCCGCTGACGGTCAGCCCGTACTTGGCGGCGAGCCGGTCCGCCGTCAGTCCCTCGTCGGGCGACGGGGCCGCGCTCACCGCGATGCCGCCGTCGTGCGTTGTCTCACTCACAGGTGGAAGCTTTCGTCCTCGAGTTCGTCTTCAGGGTGCGTCTTCGGGGCGCGTGTCACAGACGCGCGACCTCTCACGGTCGAGCTTGTCAGATCACCGGGGGCCGGCCCAGTCGCGTCAGCCGCCACACGGTACGCCACTTCATTGGCCGACGGGGGCCGCACGGCGTGCTCCAGCCCTCCTTGAACCCGCCGAACCAGGCCTTCAGGGCCGGGCGGGACGGTCGGCGCAGCAGGGTGAGCAGCATCCAGACGCCGAGGTAGACCGGGACCAGGAGGGCGGGGAGGTTGCGGCGGGCCAGCCAGACGCGGTTGCGGGCGACCATGCGGTGGTAGACCGCGTGCCGGGAGGGCGCGGTCGTCGGGTGGTACAGCACCATGTCGGACCGGTAGTCGATCATCCAGCCCGCGTCGAGGGCCCGCCATGCCAGGTCGGTTTCCTCGTGGGCGTAGAAGAATGCGTCCGGCAGTCCGCCGACTTCGGCGAACACCTGGGTACGGACGGCGTTGGCGCCGCCGAGGAAGGTGGTGACCCGGGAGGAGCGCATCGGGTCGGAGGCCCGCAGCCGTGGCACGTGCCGGCGCTGGGTCTCGCCGGTCTCCGGGTCGGCGATGCGGAAGCTGATGATGCCGAGCTTCGGATCCGCGGCGAAGGCCTGGCGGCACAGCTCGGCGGTGTCGTGGCGGGCGAGCAGGCCGTCGTCGTCGAGGAAGAGCAATATGTCGACATCGCGGCCGCTCGGTCCGAAGGCCTCCACGCCGACGTTCCGGCCACCCGGGATGCCGAGGTTCTCCGGCAGCTCGATGGTCCGCACGCCCTCGGGGACGTCCGGCACCGGCGAGCCGTTGCCGACGACGACCACCTCGACCGGGTCGCCGTCCTGCTTGGCGACCGAGTCGAGCAGCGCGCGCAGCTCGTCGGGGCGGTTGCCCATGGTGATGATCACCGCGCCGACCTTCGTGCCCGCGCTCATCGCAGCCTGCTCGAGGCGAGGATGGACACCAGGTGCAGCACGGTCTGCAGCAGGGCGATCCCGGCCAGTACGGCGGTGCCGAGCCGCGTGCAGAACAGGTCGCCCCTGACCTGGTCCACGATGGCGAGGACCAGGACCAGCAGGGACGCCTCGATGCCGAGGATCAGCCGGTGGAACTTCAGCGCCGCGGCGGCCCGGCGGGCCAGCGCCATGCCGGAGGAGCGCGGCTCCGCCGCGGCCTCCTTCACCGGTGGCAGCCCGCCCTGGTGCCGGGCGACGCCGACGAGGTCGGTCTCGGCCTTGACCAGGATCGCGCCCAGGGCGGCCAGGGTGCCGAGGAAGGCCCACAGCCAGTCGATCCGCCCGGAGCCCCACAGGTCGGCGGCGCGCAGGCCGAGCCCGACCAGGACGGCCGCGTCGGTCAGGTACGCGCCGACCCGGTCCAGGTAGACGCCACCGAGCGAGTACTGCTTCTTCCAGCGCGCGATCTCGCCGTCGACGCAGTCCAGCAGCAGGTACAGCTGGACCGCGACCACGCCGAGGACGGCGCCCGTGATCCCCGGCACCAGCAGGGCCGGGGCCGCGAGGACACCGCAGACGGTCATCAGATACGTGAGCTGGTTGGGCGTGACCCTGGTGTTCACCAGGTAGCGGTCGACCCGCAGGGACACCTCACGCATGTAGAGGCGTCCCATCCAGTGCTCACCGCTGCGCCGGTCCTTCACCCCCGCGGGGTGCACGACCGGACGGAGTTCAGCTACCGATGGCCTTGACATAGTCGGCGTAGATGTCCTTGATCTGTTCGGTCTTGAGGTCGAGGTGTTCGAGGATCGTGTAGCGGCCGGGCCGGGTCTGCGGGGCGAACTCGACGACCTTGACGAACTCCTCGGTCGTGAAGCCGATCTCGTCCGGGAGCACCGGCAGTCCGTGCCGGCGCAGCACCTCGGCCATGTACGCCGACTGCTCGTGCGCACCGCGCAGGTACATCGCGAAGGCGGCGCCGAGCCCGCACTGCTCGCCGTGGGCGGCCGCCCGCTTCGGGTAGAGCAGGTCGAAGGCGTGGTTGATCTCGTGGCAGGCCCCGGAGGACGGGCGGGAGTCGCCCGAGACGGACATGGCGATGCCGGTGAGGACCAGGGCCTCGGCCAGGACCTGCAGGAAGCCGTCGTCGCCGACTCCGCCCGGGTGCCGCAGCACCGCCTCGCCGGCCTGCCGGGCCATGGCGGCGGCGAGGCCGTCGATCTTCTCTCCGTTGACGCGGTTGGACAGCTCCCAGTCCGCGACCGCGGAGATGTTGGAGACGGCGTCGCCGATGCCGGAGCGCACGAAACGGACGGGAGCCTCACGGATCACATTGAGGTCGATGACGACCGCGATCGGGTTCGGCACACCGTACGAGCCGCGGCCCGCATCGTTGTCGAGGGTCGCGACCGGCGAACACAGGCCGTCGTGCGCGAGGTTGGTGGCGACGGCGACCAGCGGCAGGCCGACGCGTGCCGCGGCGAACTTGGCACAGTCGATGATCTTTCCGCCGCCCAGGCCGACGACCGCGTCGTAGTGGCCGGCCTTTATGTCGCTCGCCAGCCGGACCGCGTCGTCGATGGTGCCGCCGTCGACCTCGTACCAGGTGGCGCCGGGCAGCGAGGGAGCGATCCGCTCGCGCAGACGGGCTCCCGAACCGCCGCTGACGGCGATGGCGAGCTTGCCCGACTGCGAGATGCGTTCGTCGGCGAGCACGCACGCCAGGTCGTCGAGGGCACCCGGGCGGATGTCCACGACGACCGGCGAGGGGATGAGCCGGGTCAGTACTGGCACGCGATCTCCCGTCCCCGGGCGAGGTCGTCGTGGTTGTCGATCTCGACCCACGGCACGTCGCCGATCGGTGCCACGTCGATCCGGAAGCCCCGGTTCACCAGTTCCTGGTAGCCGTGCTCGTAGAACTGCTGCGGGTCGGTCTCCCACACGGTCTTCAGCGCGTCGGCCAGCTCGGGGGCCGCGTCGCCCTCGATGAGGGTGACGCCGATGTACTCGCCGGTCGCCTCGGCGGGATCCATCAGCTTGGTGATCTTCTGGACGCCCTTGGCGGGGTCGGCGACGACCTTCATCTCCTCGTCGGCGAGGGACTTCACGGTGTCCAGCGCCAGGATGATCTTCTTGCCGTCGCCGCGGGCGGCGAGCAGGGTCTTCTCGACGGAGACCGGGTGGACGGTGTCGCCGTTGGCGAGGATCACGCCGTCCTTGAGGGCGTCACGGCCGCGCCACAGGGAGTAGGCGTTGTTCCACTCCTCGGCCTTGTCGTTGTCGATCAGGGTGAGCTGCAGCCCGTACTTCTGCTCCAGGGCCGCCTTGCGCTCGTACACGGCCTCCTTGCGGTAGCCGACGATGATCGCTACCTCGGTCAGACCGATCTCGGCGAAGTTGCCGAGCGTCAGGTCCAGGACCGTGGGTTCGCCCTCTATGCCCGCGGGCCCCACCGGCACCAGAGCCTTGGGAAGGCTGTCGGTGTAGGGGCGCAGGCGCCGTCCGGCGCCGGCCGCCAGCACGAGGCCGATCATGCGGGTTCTCCTTCATCGTGTACGGCGGGCGCCCCTGCGGACACCCAGAAGCGGATGCTCTCGACGAGCACCACCAGGGCGACGGCCACGGCGAGGACCGTGAGCGCGACCTTGAACTGCGAGGCGGTGAGCAGCGCGGCCAGAACCGCGACCAGCAGCGTCCGTCCCTCCTGCCCCCCGATGGCGCGCACCAGCCAGGCCGGGGGCGCTCCGGCGTTTCCGCGGATGCGGTACACCGTGTCGTAGTGATGGTAGGCGACGGCGGCCACCAGCCCGAAAGCCGCAGGAAGCGCCCCGTTCACGTCGGCGTGGGCCGCCAGTACCAGGACGGTGCCGTATTCGGCGGCCCGGAACAGCGGGGGGACCAGCCAGTCGAGGGCGCCCTTGAGGGGCCGGTACAGCGCCTGGCCGGAGGTGACGGCGTAGACGACGGCGCCCGCGACGGGCGCCCAGGTCACGCCGGAGAAGAGGGACACGGCGAGGACCACCGCGCCGGCCAGCGCCACCAGGAGAGGGAATCCGAGGCGGGCGCGCGTCACCCGCGCCACGAAGGCGGCGAGCGGCCCGTTGTCCGCGAGGTCCGCCAGCGCCTGCGCCGCCCGGTCGGTGCGCCGTGCCTTGCGGGTCACCGAGCGCAGGACGCGGCCGGCCGTGGTGTACGTCGCCGCGAAGGCGCAGCCGATGAGCAGGGCGTAGAAGGTGATGCGGGGGGTGGTGGCCGCCGTCAGGACGGCGATCATGGCCCAGCGCTCACCGATCGGCAGGACGATCATCCGCCGTACCCAGACCGTCCAGCCGACGCTGTCGAGCTTGTCGGAGAGGGCGGCGGTGGGACTGGTGTTGGCGGTGGCGTCGTGGTTGGACTCGTTGAAGGAGAAGTCCACGACGTGCCGGCAGGTCTGCAGGACCATGGCGCCGAGCGCGAGGGCCCATACGTCGTCGCCGCCGCGGGCCGCGCCGAGGGCGAGGCCGGCGTAGTAGGCGTACTCCTTGGCCCGGTCGAAGGTGGCGTCCAGCCAGGCGCCGAGCGTGGAGTACTGCAGGGAGTAGCGGGCGAGCTGCCCGTCCGTGCAGTCCAGGACGAAGGAGGCGATGAGCAGCACGCCCGCGGCGATGAATCCTGCGCGGGTGCCGGTGGCCGCGCAGCCCGCCGCTATCAGTGCGGTGAGCAGGGATGCGGTGGTGACCTGGTTGGGGGTCAGGCCGCGGCGCGCGCACCAGCGGGCGATGTAGCGCGAGTAGGGGCTGATGAAGAAGGTGGTGAAGAAGCCGTCGCGGGCCTTCACCGCGGACTTCAGGCGTACGGCCTCGTCGTCGACGGCGGCGACGGCCTGCCGTGCCTCGTTGCGGGCCTGTGGCCCGGCGGGGACGGTGGCGACCAGGCTGCCGAGTGCGGGCCGGTGCACCTCGGCGCCGTCGGCGTCGAGGGCGAGGGCGAGCCGGTCGGCGAGGCTGTCCACGGCGAGGGCGGTGCCGCCGCCGGCGGAGGTCTCGCGCGCCACCGCCCGGGTCAGCGCCTGGCGGCCGGCGGGCTGGGCCGTGACCGCGCCGGGGACCGCGGCGAGCGGGAAGCGGGGGTCGGTGAGGCCGAGGCGCAGGGCGTGCGGGTGGCCGACGAAGCGGGCGTCGACGACGGCCACGCGCTCCTGGGCGGGGACGGCCGCGAGGAGCGTCTCGGTGTCGGAGGCGTCGGTGGCCGTCCGCACCTCGAAGCCGAGGGACCGCAGATCGCTCTCGAGCGACGATCCGGGGACCGGCTGACCGGTCACGATGGCGGTCGACAACCGAACTCACTCCCTGGGTGCCGACGCGTGAGCGCCGGTCGTCTGCATGGTGGGGCACCGCTTGCCTGGCACCCGGGCGGCATGTCGGCAGAGGCTATCGGATGACGACAAGCCCGTGTTCACCGCCCGTTCACGGGCCGGTCGACGCGGGCTGCACCGGCCTTTGCCGCGGTCATCATCGGTGATCCGGGGGCCGGCCCACAAACCGCGTCCGGGCCGGCCCGGGCATCCGGGACACAGGGGATGGGCCGCGGGGCGTCGGCATAGGGTGGGCAACCATGACGTGGCTGATCACCGGCGGGGCCGGATACATAGGGGCTCATGTGGCGCGGGCCATGACCGGCGCCGGGGAGCGCGTCGTCGCGCTGGACGACCTCTCGGCCGGGGTGCCCGCGCGGCTCCCGGCGGACGTGCCGCTCGTCGAGGGCTGCGTGACGGACCGGGACCTGCTGGGGCGGGTCTTCGCCGAACACGCGGTGACGGGTGTGGTGCACCTCGCGGCGCGCAAGCAGGTCGCCGAGTCCGTGGCCCGGCCGACGCGCTACTACCGGGAGAACGTGGGCGGTCTCGCCACGCTACTGGAGGCGGTCGCCGAGGCCGGTGTCGAGCGGTTCCTGTTTTCCTCCTCGGCGGCCGTCTACGGCAACCCGGACGTCGGCCTGATCACCGAGGACACCCCGTGCGCGCCGGTGAACCCCTACGGCGAGACCAAGCTCACCGGGGAGTGGCTGGTGCGGGCGGCGGGACGGGCGCACGGCATCGCGACCGTGTGCCTGCGCTACTTCAACGTGGCGGGCGCCGCCGCGCCGGAGCTGGCGGACACCGGCGTCTTCAACATCGTGCCCATGGTCTTCGACCGGCTCACCCGCGACGAGGCCCCGCGGATCTTCGGCGACGACTACCCGACGCCGGACGGTACCTGCGTCCGGGACTACATCCACGTCGCCGACCTGGCCGAGGCGCACCTCGCGGCGGCCCGGCGGCTCGCCGACGGGGACCTGGCCGGCGACCTGACGGTGAACATCGGCCGCGGCGAGGGTGTCTCGGTCCGCGAACTGGTCTCCCTCATCGGCGAGGTCACCGGCGACCGGCGACCGCCCGTCGTGGAGGGGCGGCGCCCCGGGGACGCGCCGCGCGCGGTCGCTTCGGCCGAGCGGGCCGCCGAGGTACTGGGCTGGCGGGCGCGGCTCGGGGTGCGCGCGATGGTGGAGTCGGCCTGGCAGGGCTGGCAGCTGCACCGCGGCGGCGAACGGGCGACCTCCGCTGCCGGTGAACTGAGGGTGCCCTGAGCTGGGAATCGTTTCCGCAGGTCAGGGCACATGACAACGGTGTTCAGTGCCGCGTTGCCGGATACCCCCCACCCGTAGTTGACTGTGAGCCCGGGCGGACACACGGAAGGGCTGACGCCATGGGGGCAGGGCACGATCACGGGCACGCGCACACGCATGCGCCGCCCACCGGGACGGCGGCAGCGGCGTACCGCGGCACGCTGCGCGTCGCGCTGTCGATCACGCTCGCCGTCATGGTGGTCGAGATCGTCGGCGGTCTGGTCGCCGACTCCCTCGCGCTCATCGCGGACGCCGCGCACATGGCCACGGACGCGCTGGGCCTGGGCATGGCCCTGCTGGCCATCCACTTCGCGAACCGTCCCCCGAGCACCAACCGCACCTTCGGCTACGCCCGCGCCGAGATCCTCGCCGCCCTGGCCAACTGCCTGCTGCTGCTCGGCGTCGGCGGCTACGTGCTGTACGAGGCGGTCCAGCGGTTCCTCACCCCCGCCGGCACCGACGGCGGGCTGATGGTCGTGTTCGGCGCGATCGGCCTGGCCGCCAACATGATCTCGCTCACGCTGCTGATGCGGGGCCAGCGGGAGAGCCTGAACGTGCGCGGGGCGTTCCTGGAGGTGGCCGCGGACGCGCTGGGCTCGGGAGCGGTGATCGTCTCGGCGGTGGTGATCCTGGCCACCGGCTGGCAGGCCGCCGATCCGATCGCCTCGCTGGCCATCGGGGTGATGATCGTCCCGCGCACCGTCAAGCTGCTGCGCGAGACCCTCGACGTGCTGCTGGAGGCGGCGCCGAAGGACGTCGACATGGCCGAGGTGCGGGCCCACATCCTGGCCCTGGACGGTGTGGAGGACGTACACGACCTGCACGCCTGGACGATCACCTCCGGGCTGCCGGTGCTCTCCGCGCACGTGGTCGTCCGCTCGGACGCGCTGAGCGCCATCGGGCACGAGAAGATGCTGCACGAGCTGCAGCACTGCCTGGGCGACCACTTCGACGTCGAGCACTGCACCTTCCAGCTGGAGCCGGGCGGGCACGCGGAGCACGAGGCGCGGCTGTGCCACTGACGGCACCTGCGAGGTCCCGCCTCCGGTGATCGGCCGGGGCGACCGGGGGCCGCGCCGCGCGCGGGACATGCGGACGTGCCGGGAAGTGACGGGAGTGCCGGAGCCGTACGGCAGACTTGGGGTGCCAAGACCGAGGCGAAGGATGGGTATGCCGATCACACCTGCCACCGCGACGCACAGTTCGTCGAACGGCACCGCAGAGGCGATTTTGCTGGAACTGGTCGACGAGGACGGCGTGACGATCGGCACCGCGGAGAAGCTCGCCGCCCACCAGCCGCCGGGACAGCTGCACCGCGCGTTCTCGGTGTTCCTCTTCGACTCCCGAGGCCGGCTGCTGCTCCAGCAGCGGGCGCTGGGCAAGTACCACTCCCCCGGCGTGTGGTCCAACACCTGCTGCGGCCACCCCTACCCCGGCGAGGCGCCCTTCGCGGCGGCGGCCCGGCGGACGTACGAGGAGCTCGGCGTCTCCCCGTCGCTGCTGGCCGAGGCGGGCACGGTCCGCTACAACCACCCGGACCCGGCCTCGGGGCTGGTCGAGCAGGAGTACAACCACCTGTTCGTCGGCCTGGTGCAGACCCCGCCCGCGCCGGACCCGGAGGAGGTCGGCTCGACCGCCTTCGTGACCCCGGGCGAGCTGAGGGAGCGGCACGCGGCGGACGCGTTCTCGGCCTGGTTCATGACCGTGCTGGACGCGGCCCGCCCGGCGATCAGGGAGCTGACGGGGCCGTCCGCGGGCTGGTGAGACGGCGGCTCACGGGAGCCGCGCGGGTTTGAGCGGCAGGGCGGCCCAGATCACCTTGCCGCCGGTCGCCGTGTGCTCCACGTCGACCACCCCGCCGGCCTCCCGGGCCACCTCGCGGACCAGGAGCAGTCCCCGGCCGCCGGTCTGGCCGTGGTCGGCTTCCAGGGCGGTCGGGCGGTAGGGATGGTTGTCCTCCACGGACACCCGGACCCACTCGGCGCCGACGGCGACCTCCACGGCGAGCACCGGCGACAGCAGCGCCGCGTGCTTGACCGCGTTGGTGACCAGTTCGGAGACGATCAGTAACAGCCCGTGGACCAGGTCGTCCGGGACCGGCACGCCCTGGCGGTGGAGCAGGTCCCGTACGGCGTGCCGCGCCTGCGGGACCGAGGCGTCGACGGCGGCCGCGGTGAACCGCCAGACTCCCTCGTACGGCAGCGGGTCCGGCGGACGCCGGTCGCCTCCCTCTGGGCGCGGGGCCGCCCCACGCCCGTGGTTCTCCATCGTCCGGTCGCCACCCTTGCGCTCGATTGTCACCACACGTCGAGTGTTGGTAACGATCCGCTCCGACCCGCGGAACTGAACACAAGTCAGCGGATTTCGGATGCTTTCTGACCGTTGGGTTAGCCACGCTGTACGTCTTTGACGGGGCGGAGCCGGAAGAAGCTGGTGCGCCGCGACTGGATAGCATCCGGCGCATGGAGCCCCAGCTGCTGTACGGCGTCACCGACTCGGTCGCCACCGTCGTCGTCCACCACCCCGCCAAGCGCAACGCCATGACGGCCGCGATGTGGCGGGCGCTGCCGCCACTGTTGGACGCCCTGGCCGCCGATCCGGCCGTACGGGCCCTGGTGCTCACCGGCGAGGGCGGCACCTTCTGCGCCGGGGCGGACATCTCCACGCTGCGGGACTCGCCGGAGGAGGCGCAGGGGCTCGCCGTGCGCGCCGAGGAGGCCCTCGCGGCGTTCCCGAAGCCGACGCTGGCCGCGGTCCGCGGGCACTGCGTCGGCGGCGGGGCGCAGCTCGCGGCGGCCTGCGACCTGCGGTTCGCCGAGGAAGGGGCGCTGTTCGGGGTGACGCCCGCGAAGCTCGGCATCGTCTACTCGGCCTCGGCGACGCGGCGGTTGGTGTCGCTGGTGGGTCCGGCCACCGCCAAATACCTCCTGTTCTCGGGCGAATTGATCGGCGCGGAGCGCGCACTGCGTACGGGTTTGGTCGACGAGGTGCTGCCGGAGGGCGGACTGGGCAAGCGGGTTGCGGAGTTCACCCGGACCCTGGTCTCCCGCTCGCAGCTGACGCAGGCCGCGGCGAAGGAATTCGCGGACGGGCGCACGGACCGCGACGCGTACTGGACCGAACGGATGCGCGGCAGCGGGGACACCGCGGAGGGGGTCGCCGCGTTCCTGGAGCGCCGGCCGCCGCGCTTCACCTGGAGTGTGCCTACGTCAGGGTGAAGCGGCTGCCGGTGCGGAACTCCTCGACGAGGTGGGCGGGCGCCTTGGCCGGCGATCCCGCGTCGTAGGGCGGCTGTGGGTCGTACTCCGTCAGCAGCTGGACCGCCTGGGCGTGTTCGTCGCCCGCCATCCGGCCGAGCAGAGTGAAGCCCATGTCGATGCCGGACGAAACCCCGGCGGCGGTGACGTACTTGCCGTCGGTCACCACCCGCTCGCCGGTCGGCTCGGCGCCGTACTGCGGCAGGAAGTCGAGGGTGAGCCAGTGGGAGGTGGCGCGGCGGCCGTCGAGGAGACCCGCGGCGGCGAGCAGCAGGGAGCCCGAGCAGACGGAGGTCGTCCAGGTGCTGGTCGCGTCGGCGGCCCGCAGCCAGGCGAGGAGGGCCTCGTTCCCGATCTGGGCGAGGGTGCCGGGACCGCCCGACACCACGATGACGTCGGGGCGGGGTACCTCGTGCAGAGCCTTGTCCGCGGTGACGGCGAGGAATCCCGTCTCGGTGCGCACGGGTCCCGGCCGCTCGGCGACGAAGTCGACGCGCACGTCCGGGAGGCGGCTGAGGATTTCGTACGGCCCCACGACGTCCAGGGCGGTGAAACGGTCGTAGACGACCATGGCTATGCGCATGGCATTCCTTTCGGGAGGCTCAGGACGCGGGCACGGGCCGGAAACGGCGGCGGTACTCGGCCGGGGACACGCCGAGGGCCCTGACGAAGGCGCGGCGCATGGCCTCGGGGGTGCCGTAGCCGCTGGCGCGGGAGATTTCCTTGACGCCGTCGCCGGTGTCCTCCAGCAGGCGGCGGGCGTGTTCGAGGCGGACGCGGTCGACGTAGCGGCCGGGAGTCGCGCCGGTCTCGTGCCGGAAAGCGCGGGCGAAGTGGCGGGGCGAGAGGCGGGCGCGGGCGGCGAGGGACTCGACGGTGAGGTCGTCGGCGGGGTGCTCGGTGATCCACCGCTGGACCTCCCGC
The DNA here is from genome assembly GCF_044453765.1 of Streptomyces sp. NPDC051636. Taxonomy (NCBI): domain Bacteria; kingdom Bacillati; phylum Actinomycetota; class Actinomycetes; order Kitasatosporales; family Streptomycetaceae; genus Streptomyces; species Streptomyces sp. NPDC051636. Next base: position 82,849 of record NZ_JBITDA010000004.1, read on the forward strand.
AACGGCTCGCGCTGTGCGGTCTGGGCGGCGAGCTGGGCGCTGAACTGGGCCTGGTTGCCGGGCCTGCGCAGGAAGACCACCAGATGGCGGGCGACCACGAGCGCCGTCTCCCGGCCCAGGTCCTCCTCGACCAGGGCGAGGGCGAGGTCGATGCCGGAGGTGACGCCGGCGGAGGTGGAGACCTGTCCGTCGCGCACGTAGATGGGCTCGGGGTCGATCCGCACGGCCGGATGGTCGCGGGCGAGCTTGTGACAGTACGCCCAGTGCGTTGTAGCGCGGCGGCCGTCCAGCAGGCCCGCGCGGGCCAGCAGGATCGCGCCGGTGCACACGGAGACCAGGCGTGCGGCGCGCGGTCCGTTCTCCCGCAGCCAGCCGGTCAGCCGCGGATCGGGCTCGCGGGTGCCCTGCCCGCCGGGCACGAGCAGGGTGTGCGCCTCGGCCACCTCCGGAAGAGCCTGGTCCGGTACGACGGTCAGGCCGCTGGTGGTGCGCACGGGCGCGCCGTCCAGGGAGGCGGTCCGGATGCGGTAACTGCCCGCAGTGTGCTTCTCGGCCCCGGCGAAGACCTCCACCGGGCCGGTGACGTCCAGGCTCTGGACACCGTCGAAGAGGAGCACGAGAACGGATCGCTGGGTCATGCCGTCGATTCTTCGGGGGCGCGCCGATGGCCGCAATGACGAGCTTCCCACCTTTTCTGCCATGTACCCGACCGCCTGCCCGAGGTACCGACCGGTCGGTACCCTGCGGTCATGACTACTGTCGCCCTCGACCCGCGCGCGGGCCGCCGCTGCCACGCCGTGCTCAACACCCTGCACGCCACCCACTACTTCTCGCCCGACCTGGGGCGTGAGCTGGGCACACTGGGAATCACCGACCCCCGGGCGGTGAACTTCGCGGTGCGGGCCGCCGCCCTGGGGCCGGTCGGCGCCGGCACGGTGACCGCGACCTTCTACAACTACAAGTACGAGCTCGTGGTGCGCCACGTGCCCGCCGTGTGGGAGACCGCCACGCCCGGACAGGTGCTGGCGGCACGCGCGCGTGCCGTCGACGCGACGCTGCGCCGCCTGCTCGGCGAGGAGGCCGTGACCTCCGCGGAGATGGGCGAGGCCGCGCGGCTGGCCCTGCGTGCCGCCGAGGCCTGCTGCCGCGCCGGTCGCCCGCTGTACGCCGCCCACGCCGACCAGCCGGTCCCCGAGGAGCCGCACCTCGCCTACTGGCACGCGGCCACACTGCTGCGCGAACACCGGGGCGACGGGCACCTGGCGGTTCTGACGGCCGCCGGGCTCGACGGGCTGGAGGCGCTGGTGACCCACACCGCAACCGGCAAGGGCATGACGCCGGAGTGGGTCTTCGGCACCCGCGGCTGGAGCCGGGAGGAGTGGGACGCGGCGACCGGGCGGCTCCGGGAGCGCGGGCTGCTGGACGGCGAGGGCGAGCTGACCGGGCGGGGCGTGGCGCTGCGCGAGGAGATCGAGCGCGAGACGGACCGGCTCGACCGGGCCCCGTACGAGCACCTGGGCGCGGAGGGCGTCGCGCGGCTGACGGAGCTCGGCAAGGCGCTCGCCGGCGCGGCGCTGGCCGCCGGCGCCTTCCCGGCGGACCTGATCGGCAAGGGCTGAGCCGCGGGCGGGGCCCGGGAGCAGGCATGCCGGGCCGCCGCCGAGGTACCCGCGCTCTCCCGGCCGGCGCGGCCGGGAGACGAAAGGGGAAAGTTCGTGTTCCGTGCGATCGCAGACGTACTGCGCCAGATCGGTGGGGCCATCGCCACCGTTGTGACGCTGCCGTTCCGGGCCCTGGCCCGGCTCTTCGGCGGTGCCTCGGGCTCGGCGCGGGGCCACCGGGCCTGACGGCGCCGCGCCCGCCCCGCCGGCCGCCCAGATCCCCGGTTGCCGGTGCCACCTGCCACAATTGCCGCGCAACCTCAGTGGAGAAGGCGGTACGGGATCGTGACGACACCCGGGTCCCTCGAAGTAGGGTCCATCGAAGGCAGGATCGCCGAGGAGCTCGGCGTGCGGGAGCGGCAGGTGAAGGCCGCGGTGGAGCTGCTCGACGGCGGTTCGACGGTGCCCTTCATCGCCCGCTACCGCAAGGAAGCGACCGAGATGCTCGACGACGCGCAACTGCGCACGATCGAGGAGCGGCTGCGTTATCTGCGGGAGCTGGAGGAGCGGCGGACGGCGATCCTGGAGTCGGTGCGCGAGCAGGGCAAGCTCACCGGCGAGTTGGAGGCGCGGATCCGGGGCGCCGAGACGAAGGCGCGCCTGGAGGACATCTACCTCCCGTACAAGCCCAAGCGGCGCACCAAGGCGCAGATCGCGCGCGAGGCGGGGCTCGAGCCGCTCGCCGAGGGGCTGCTCGGCGACCCGGCCGTGGAGCCGCTCGCGGCGGCCGCCGCGTTCGTCGACGCCGCCAAGGGTGTCGCCGATCCGCAGGCCGCCCTCGACGGCGCCCGGGCGATCCTCACCGAGCGGTTCTCGGAGGACGCCGACCTGATCGGCGAGCTGCGCGAGCGGATGTGGGTGCGCGGCCGGCTGGCGGCCAAGGTGCGGGAGGGCAAGGAGGAGACGGGCGCCAAGTTCGCCGACTACTTCGACTTCGCCGAGCCGTTCACCGAGCTGCCCTCGCACCGCGTCCTCGCCATGCTGCGCGGTGAGAAGGAGGAGGTCCTGGACCTCGTCCTGGAGCCGGAGGAGCCCACGGAGGGTCCTTCGTCGTACGAGGGGATGGTGGCGCACCGCTTCGGGATCGCCGACCGCGGGCGCGCGGCCGACAAGTGGCTGCTGGACACCGTCCGCTGGGCCTGGCGCACCCGCATCCTGGTGCACCTCGGCATCGACCTGCGCCTGAGGCTGCGTACGGCCGCCGAGGACGAGGCGGTGAACGTGTTCGCGGCGAACCTGCGGGACCTGCTGCTGGCCGCCCCGGCCGGCACGCGCGCGACGCTCGGTCTGGACCCCGGCTTCCGTACGGGCGTGAAGGTGGCCGTGGTCGACGCGACCGGCAAGGTGGTGGCCACCGACGTGATCTACCCGCACGTCCCGGCCAACAAGTGGGACGAGGCCCTAGCCAAGCTGGCCCGCCTGGCGAAGGAGCACGCGGTCGAGCTGGTCGCGATCGGCAACGGCACGGCTTCCCGGGAGACCGACAGGCTCGCCGGCGAACTCATCGCGAAGCACCCGGAGCTGAAGCTCACCAAGGTGATGGTGTCCGAGGCGGGCGCGTCCGTGTACTCGGCCTCCGCCTTCGCCTCCCGGGAACTGCCCGACATGGACGTGTCGCTGCGCGGCGCGGTCTCCATCGCGCGCCGGCTGCAGGACCCGCTGGCCGAGCTGGTCAAGATCGATCCGAAGTCGATCGGTGTCGGCCAGTACCAGCACGACCTGTCCGAGGTGAAGCTGTCCCGCTCGCTGGACGCGGTGGTCGAGGACTGTGTGAACGGCGTGGGCGTGGACGTCAACACCGCGTCCGTGCCGCTGCTCTCGCGAGTGTCCGGTATCTCCTCCGGTCTCGCGGAGAACATCGTGGCGCACCGCGACGCGAACGGCCCGTTCAAGTCCCGCTCCGAACTGAAGAAGGTGGCCCGGCTGGGCCCGAAGGCGTACGAGCAGTGCGCGGGCTTCCTCAGGATCCGCGGCGGCTACGACCCGCTGGACGCCTCCAGCGTGCACCCGGAGGCGTACCCGGTCGTGCGCCGCATGGTGAAGACCACGGGGCAGGAGGTGGCCTCGCTCATCGGCAACACCGGCGTGCTGCGGTCGCTGAGGCCGGCCGACTTCGTGGACGACACCTTCGGTCTGCCGACCGTCACCGACATCCTCAAGGAGCTGGAGAAGCCCGGGCGCGACCCGCGTCCCGCCTTCAGGACGGCCACCTTCAGGGAGGGCGTGGAGAAGATCTCCGACCTCTCCTCCGGGATGATCCTGGAGGGCGTGGTCACGAACGTGGCGGCCTTCGGGGCGTTCGTCGACGTCGGCGTCCACCAGGACGGTCTGGTGCACGTCTCCGCGATGTCGAAGACGTTCGTCAAGGATCCGCGGGACGTCGTCAAGCCCGGTGACATCGTCAAGGTGAAGGTCCTCGACGTCGACATCCCGCGCAAGCGGATCTCGCTCACGCTGCGCCTGGACGACGAGGCGGCCCCGCAGGACCGGCAGCAGGGCGGTGGCGAGCGGCGGCAGCGCGGCGGGCGTCCGCCGCAGCAGCGCCAGGGCCGCGGCGGCGGGGGCGGCGGCTCCCGCCAGGCTCCCCCGCCGGCCAACAACGCGATGGCCGACGCGCTGCGGCGGGCGGGGCTGGTCGACCCGAAGAACGGGCGGCGCTGAGGCATCAGGGTCCGGGCTCCGGTACGGTACCGGGGCCCTGGTTCGCCCGTAGGGTGGTGGCATGACGACGACACACGTCATCACGTGGGACGTCATCGCGAGCAGGGGGTACGAGACCGCCTGGGTCGAGCGCGGCGAAGGTGTGCTGCGGGCGCGCGGCCGGGCGGTCGGGACCGTGCCGGAGCCGTACTGGATCGCCTACGAGCTCGACACGGCCGACGGCCTTGTGACCCGGCGGCTGACCGTGACGGCCGATTCCGCGAGCGGGACCCGCACGCTGGACCTGCGGCACGACGGCGGAGGCCGGTGGACCACCGGCGGCGTGCCGCTGCCCGACGTCGACGGCGCTCTCGACTGCGACCTGGGGCTGTGCCCGCTCACCCACACCATGCCGGTGCTCCGGCACGGGCTGCACCGGATGCCCGGCGAGCGGGAGTTCGTCATGGCGTGGGTGTCCGTGCCGCAGCTGACCGTACGGCCGTCGCGGCAGACGTACACCCACCTCGGCCGCACCCGGCACGGCGCGCGCGTCCGCTACGCCTCCGGCGGGTTCAGCGCCGACCTGGAGTTCGACGCGGACGGCTTCGTGGCCGACTACCCGGGGCTGGCCAGGCGCCTGCGGTAGGAAAACGGATGCACAGGGCGCAGGCTGTCAGCAGACTGCTCCCATGATCGGATCTGATCCCAAGGCGGACCTCCAGGTGTACCTGCAGGATGCCCGCGACGCGCTGCTGTGGAAGCTGGAGGGCCTGCCGGAGTACGACATCCGGCGCCCCATGACCCCCACGGGTACGAACCTGCTCGGGCTGGTCAAGCACCTGACCGGCGCGGAGGCGCTGTATTTCGGCACGACCTTCGGGCGGCCCTTCGACGACGGGCCCGCCCTGTGGATCGCCGGGGACGCCGAGCCGGACGCGGACCTGTGGGCGCGGCCCGACGAGACGCGGGAGGAGATCACCGGCCTCTACCGGCGGGTGTGGGTCCACTCGGACGAGACGATCGCCTCGCTGCCGCTGGACGCGGTCGGCCGGGTGCCGGGTGCCCGGAACGGGCTGACCCTGCACCACAGCCTCGCGCACATGATCGCCGAGACCCAGCGGCACGCCGGGCACGCCGACATCGTCCGGGAGCTGATCGACGGGGCGGTGGGGCAGCGCGCGGCGAGCCCCAACGTGGCTCCGGGCGACGCGGCTTCGCGTCAGGCGCACGTCGACCGCGTGGAACGCGCGGCGAAGGAGGCCGGGGGCCCGGGGGCCGAGGGCTTGGGGGCCGGGGGCCGGTCCGAGAGCTCCTAGCGCTCGGTCACCTTGCCGTCGGCGACCTCCAGGCGGCGGGTCACCCGTACCGCGTCGAGCATCCGCCGGTCGTGGGTGACCAGGAGCAGGGTGCCCTCGTAGGAGTCGAGGGCCGACTCCAGCTGTTCGATGGCGGGCAGGTCGAGGTGGTTGGTCGGCTCGTCGAGGACGAGGAGGTTGACGCCCCGGCCCTGGAGCAGGGCCAGGGCGGCGCGGGTGCGTTCGCCCGGGGAGAGGGTCGCGGCCGGGCGCAGGACGTGGTCCGACTTCAGGCCGAACTTGGCGAGCAGGGTGCGCACCTCGGCCGGCTCGGTGCCGGGGACGGCCGCGCGGAAGGCGTCCAGCAGGGGCTCCGGGCCGTGGAACAGCTCGCGGGCCTGGTCGACCTCGCCGATCAGGACGCCCGAGCCGAGCGCGGCGTGCCCGGCGTCCAGCGGGACGCGGCCGAGCAGAGCGCCGAGCAGGGTGGACTTGCCGGCACCGTTGGCCCCGGTGACCGCGACCCGGTCCGCCCAGTCGATCTGCAGGGAGACCGGGCCGAAGGTGAAGTCGCCGCGCCGTACCTCCGCGTCCCGCAGGGTGGCCACGACCGCGCCGGAGCGCGGGGCCGCCGCGATCTCCATGCGCAGCTCCCACTCCTTGCGGGGCTCGTCGACGACCTCGAGGCGTTCGATCATGCGCTGGGTCTGCCGGGCCTTCGCGGCCTGCTTCTCGCTGGCCTCGCTGCGGAACTTGCGGCCGATCTTGTCGTTGTCGTTGCCGGCCTTGCGGCGCGCGTTCTTCACGCCCTTGTCCATCCAGGAGCGCTGCGTCTGCGCCCGGTCCTGCAGGGCCGCCTTCTTGTCGGCGTACTCCTCGTAGTCGTCCCGGGCGTGCCGGCGGGCCACCTCGCGCTCCTCCAGGTAGGCCGCGTAACCGCCGCCGTAGAGGTTGATCTCGCCCTGGGCTAGGTCGAGTTCGAGGACCTTGGTGACCGTGCGGGTGAGGAACTCGCGGTCGTGGCTGACGACGACCGTGCCGGCGCGCAGGCCGGTGACGAAGCGTTCGAGACGCTCCAGGCCGTCCAGGTCCAGGTCGTTGGTGGGCTCGTCGAGCAGGAAGACGTCGTAGCGGGACAGCAGCAGCGAGGCGAGGCCGGCGCGGGCCGCCTGGCCGCCGGAGAGGGAGGTCATCGGCTGGTCCAGGTCGACGGCCAGGCCCAGGGAGTCGGCGACCTCCTCGGCCCGCTCGTCCAGGTCCGCGCCGCCCAGGCCGAGCCAGCGCTCCAGGCTCGCCGCGTAGGCGTCGTCGGCGCCGGGGGCGCCCTCGACCAGCGCCTCGGTGGCCTCGTCCATGACCCGCTGGGCCTCGGCGACGCCGGTGCGGCGGGCGAGGAACTCCCGCACCGTCTCGCCCGGGCGGCGTTCCGGCTCCTGCGGGAGGTGTCCGACGGTCGCCGTCGGCGGGGAGAGCCTCAGCTCGCCCTGTTCCGGTGCGGCCAGTCCGGCGAGCATCCTCAGCAGCGTGGACTTGCCCGCGCCGTTGGCACCGACCAGCCCGATCACGTCCCCGGGGGCTACGACGAGGCCGAGGCCGGAGAAGAGCGAGCGGTCGCCGTGGCCGGCGGCGAGGTTCTTGGCGACGAGAGTGGCAGTCATCAGGACGCCGATCCTAACGGCCGGGCCGCCCGCCGCTCAGCCGGGTTTCTCAGCGCGCCATCGCCTCCACCAGCACGCTCCCGGAGGTCCGGGCCATCAGGAAGGACTCCCCCTTCACCGCTTTCGCGTCCAGGGCGATGCGGTGCCGCCCTGGCTCCAGCACCCCGTCGAAGACCTCCTGGGCCCGGGTGCGGGAGAGCCGGTCGAGCCGGTACGCGGTCAGGCGCACCCGGCAGGGCGAGGTGACCTCGACGCACGCCTCGCCGTCGGCGGCGACCAGCCGGGTGAGCCGGCGCTGCTGGAGCGGGCTGCGGTCCAGGGCGTGTTCGATCTGCGCGACGAGGAGCGGGACGATCGGGGCGAGGCCGTCGACGAAGGCCGCGTCGGCTCTCGCCTGCTCGAACGCCCGGCGTACGGCGGCTCGTTCGCCCTCGCCGACGGTGGGGCCGAAGGCCACGGCGCCGTACTGGCGCAGTTCCTCGGCGGGCACGTCGTCGGCGTCGCGGGTGATGTCGGCGCCGATGCCGGTGGTGCGCAGGGCGGCGGCGAGCTTGGCGAGCAGGGCGACGCGGGCGCCGATCAGCAGGACGCGGCGGCCGGTCGCGGGCGGGGCGGCGGCGCCGTCGAGCAGGGCGCCCAGGGCCGCGCGGTACTCGGGGCCGTGGAAGCGGAAGGGGCCGATGCCGTGGTAGCCGTTGAGCTCCGGGTCGGCGCAGACGTCCGTCTGCCAGGCGAAGTCCCGCCAGATGTAGTCCTCGCCGTCCCGTTCGATGACGGCGGTGACCGCGCCGCACCCCAGGTCCTCGCACTCGGGGCAGGCGTAGATGACGTACCGGCCAGCCGGTAACGGCGCCTCGGTCTCCAGCAGCAGGCTGCGGACCTGCGCGGTGAGGATCGCGGGCGGCACGTCGGAGGCGAGCGGGGAGACGGCGTCCAGGTCGGAGAGCTGGTAGAGCAGCGGACGGCCGTCGACGACGAAGTCCATGAAGTCCCGGTGGACCTGGTAGCCGCCGTCGGCGAGGACACCGCCGACGCGTGTCGCCGGTGCCAGGCCGAAGGTCGCGTGTGCGGCAGACATGCGGTGAGTATTCCCAGAACGGGACGGATGTGAGCGCGGCATGACATATTCCGCTACCGTCGCCGCATGGAGCACGGTCCGGGCGACGAGGTGATCGTGGTCGGCGGCGGGGTCGTCGGGCTGACGACCGCCGTACTGCTGGCCGAGGGTGGCAGGCGGGTGCGGGTGTGGGCGCGGGAGCCCGCCGAGCGCTCGACCTCGGCGGTCGCGGGCGCGCTGTGGTGGCCGTACCGCATCGAGCCGGAGCCGCTCGTGGGTGCGTGGGCCCTGGAGTCCCTGGCCGTGTACGTGGAGTTGGCGGGGCGTGCCGAGGAAACCGGCGTACGCATGGTCGAGGGCTTACACGCCCACATGCGGCTGGACGGGCTGGGTCCGTGGGCGACGCGGGTGCCGGGGCTGCGCGAGGACGCCGACGGGTTGCGGGCGCGGCTGCCGCTCATCGACATGTCGACTCATCTGCCGTGGCTGCGGGAGCGGTTGCTGAAGGCGGGCGGGACGGTGGAGAAGCGCGTGGTGACGGACCTGGCGGCGGTACCCGCCCCCGTCGTGGTCAACTGCACGGGCATCGGCGCTCGTTGGCTCGTGCCCGATCCGGCGGTGCGGCCGGTGCGCGGGCAGCTGGTGGTCGTGGAGAACCCGGGGATCACGACCTGGCTGACGTCCGTCGATCACTCCTCGGGCGTCTCGACGTACTTCTTCCCGCAGCCGGGCGGACTGGTCCTGGGCGGTACGGCCGAGGAGGACGCCTGGTCCCCGGTGCCCGATCCGGCGGTGGCGGAGGCGATCGTCGCGCGGTGCGCGGCGGTGCGGCCGGAGATCGCCGGCGCGCGGGTGCTGGCGCACCGGGTGGGGCTGCGGCCTGCGCGGAACGCGGTACGGCTGGAGCGGCGGCCGCTGCCGGGCGGACGGGTGCTGGTGCACAACTACGGGCACGGCGGGGCGGGGGTCACGGTGGCGTGGGGGTGCGCGCGAGAAGCGGCCGGGCGGGCTTGCCCGGCCGCCTGAACCGGTCGGCCGAGCCGGTCAGCTGCCGGGGACGCGCTGGACGGTGCGGGGTACCCGCACGCCGTCCAGATCCGTGACCGTGGGTGCGGCGGACGTGCCGCCCGAGGTGGCGCGGGTGAACGCGGCGGCGCCGCCGACGAGCGGCACCCTGGCCGATGTACGGGCCAGGTCCAGGGTGAGCGTCGGCCTGCTGGACGGAGGGTCGATGAGGTCCTTGTCCGTACCCGCGACGATCAGCACCAGGCGGTGTCCCTTCGGGACGACGTGGTCGGTGGCCGCGAGGTCGAGCGTGATGGTGTACGACTTGCCCGGGGTGAGCGGGACGCCTTTCAGGTCGGAGGCGTGGTTGCCGAGGTCGGCCCAGCCGCGGCTGAAGACCGTGAAGCCGACTGCCTTCGTCCTGGCCCGCGTGGCCTTGAAGCACGCGCTGTCCCCGGCCGTGCTCTCGCCCCAGCAGGTCCGGTCGGTGAGGGTGGTGATGCCCTCGGCATCGTCCGCGTAGTCCCGGATGGTGTCGGGGCCGAGGTCGACGAGGACGGCGGACAGGTGGGCCGTCGGGGCGGTCGGGGTGGCGGTGACGGTGACCTTGGAGGAGCCGGACAGGCGCAGGTCACGGGTGAGCGGGCGGGTGACGAAACCGGCCTTCTCCGGTGTCGGCTCGGCGATCCGCGCGGCCCAGTCGGTCTCGCTCAGCCGCGGGTCGTCCGTGAAGGTCTCGGTGCCCGAGCCCCGCCGCAGGCCGAGGCTGCCGACGCCCGCCTGGGTGCCGGCGGCCGGGCGCAGGGTGGTCGTCCGCGTGGCGCGCGGGGGCCAGACCGCCGAGGTGACCCACTGGTCGGGGTGGCGTTCGATGTCGGCCATCGGCTCGCGGTCGATGCCGTTGGCGTAGCCGAGGAGTTCGTGGTCGAACCAGCGGTGCAGGGTGTCGACCCAGGCCCCGCGCCGGTAGTCGAAGGGGTCGACGTGCCCGGTCTGGGACAGCCAGATCTTGCGCTCGACGCCGTTCCCTGCGAGGGCGTCCCACCACTGGCCGAAGTGCTTGGTGCGGACGTTGAGGTCCTGCAGGCCGTGCACGAGGAAGACGCTCGCCCTCACCTTGGCCGCGTCCTTGACGTAGTTCCGCCCGGTCCACAGGGAGGTCCAGTCGCCGGTGCGCGGAGCCCCGTCGACGAGTTTTCGCTGTACGGCCGCACAATGCGCGTGGCTGTCGTCGCTCTCCACCGCGTCGGACAGCCAGTCGGGGCCGGAGTCGTACAGCGGGGCGCCCTTGGCGAAGTAGTAGTCGTACCAGGAGGAGATGGCGCTGATCGGCACGATCGTCTCCAGACCCTTGACGCCGGTGGCGGCGACGCCGTTGGCGATGGTGCCGTCCCAGCTCTTGCCGATCATGCCGGTGCGGCCGTTGGTCCATGTCGCCTCGGCGGTGGTGGTGCCGCTGCGGCTGGTGTAGGCCTTCGCGCGCCCGTTCAGCCAGTCGATGACCGCCTTCGCGGACTGGACGTCACTGCGGCCGCCGACGTCCACGCAGCCGTCGGAGCGGCTGGTGCCGGCGAGGTCGACGCCGACGAAGGCGTAGCCGCGGGGTACGAAGTAGTTGTCGTAGAACAGCGGCATCTGCAGGACGTGACCGCTCGCGTCGTACGTCTTCTTCTGGCTCTCGTTGCCGCGCCCGCAGCAGGAGTAGTACGGGCTGGCGTCCATGATGACGGGGATCCTGCGGCCCTGCCGCGCCGGTTCGCGGGGCCGGACGATGTCGGCGGCGACGCGGTCGGACTTCCCGTCGCCGTCGCCGTCGAGGCCGGTGTCCACCCAGACGGACTCGCGGATGGCGTCGGCGTAGGAGTAGACCGGCCGGCTCTCCTTCGGGGCGGGGGCGGCCCGGGCCGCCGCCGGGGTGAGGAAGGCGGCCAGGAGGACGGCGACGGCCGCGGTCGCGAACGTTCTCCAGATCGTGAAGCGCATGCGTTTGGGCATGCGCGGACGGTACCCCCGGCCAACTCTCCTGCAGAAGGGGGCATATGAGTGGCCGTAGGGTTCATGACGGCCGAATGGCGATCGTGTGACAACGGGTGCCGTGGACACGCCAGGGGTCACAGGGACTGAATAGGCTCCGAACAGACTTCGTGTCCCTACGACTTGGAGCTGACGTGCACCGCAGAATCCTCGCCCCGGGTGTCCTCGCGACGGCCTCCCTGCTGCTGGCGATCCCGGCATCGGCCGCGAGCTACGCACCCGGCGCACCGGGCATCGGCGACCCCTACCACCCGTACTACGGCAACGGCGGTTACGACGTCTCGCACTACGACCTGAGGCTGAAGTACCAGCCCGCGACGGACGAGCTGGAGGGCACGGCGACCGTCCTGGCGCGCACCACGCAGGACCTGTCCCGCTTCGACCTGGACTTCCTGCTGGACGTGAGCGAGGTGCGGGTCAACGGCGTGCGGGCCGCCTTCGCCAGGTCCGGCCAGCACGAGCTGGAGATCACCCCGAAGACCCCGCTGGCGAAGGGCACGCCGATCACCGTCGTGGTGCGCTACAGCGGGGTGCCGTCGGCGAAGAGCGCGTACGGCTTCTCGACCTGGCACCGCACCCCGGACGGGGCCGTCGCGGCGGACGAGCCCGAGGCGGCCTGGTGGTGGTTCCCCAGCAACGACCACCCGCTGGACAAGGCCACCTACGACGTGTCGGTGGCCGTGCCGGACGGCACCCAGGCGATCTCCAACGGCACGCTGCGGTCGACGAGTTCGAAGCTCGGCTGGACCCGCTACAACTGGCGGGAGGACAAGCCGCAGGCGACGTATCTGGCCACCCTGGCCGTCGGGAAGTTCGACATCACGACCAGCACCTCCGAGGGCGGCGTCCCCGTCGTCAACGCCTACAGCAAGGACCTCGGCGACAACGACGGGGCGGCGCGGGCGAGCGTGGAGCGGACCGGCGAGCTGGTGGACTGGCTCAGCGGCTGCTTCGGGCCGTACCCGTTCAGCTCGGCGGGCGGATACGTGCCCAACACCACCACGGGGTACGCGCTGGAGACGCAGACCCGGGTGTACTACAGCCCGAAGCAGTTCGCCAACGGCTCCAACACCTCGGTGGTGGTGCACGAGCTGGCCCACCAGTGGTACGGCGACGACGTGTCGCTGAAGGGCTGGAAGGACATCTGGATCAACGAGGGCTTCGCGCGGTACGCGCAGTGGCTGTGGTCCGAGCACGAGGGCGAGGGCACCACGCAGGAGTTGGCCGACTACGTGTACGCCTCGCACCCGGCCGACGACGCGTTCTGGACGGTGAAGCCCGGTGACCCCGGCCCCGACGACCAGTTCGACATCGCCGTCTACGACCGGGGTGCCCTCGCCGTCCAGGCCCTGCGGGGCGAGGTCGGCGACGACGCGTTCTTCGCCATCCTCAAGGGCTGGCCGAAGGAGCACGCGTACGGCAACGCCTCGGTGGCCGATTTCCAGAAGTACGCCGAGCAGGTCTCCGGCAAGCCCCTCGCGGCGCTCTTCGACACCTGGCTGTTCCAGCCCTCGAAGCCGGCGGCGTCCGCGGCGCGTACCGCGTCGATCGCGAAGTATTCGGCGGCTCCTGTGCGGCCGGAGTCGTGGAAGAAGATCGAGGCGACGAACGACGTGCACGGCCACTGACCACCGGCTCAGCGGCTGACGCCCGGCTCAGCGGGCGGCGGACTCCGGCCCGGCCACCCGCCCCAGGAGTTCGTCGCGGCTGATCGCGTCCGTTCGCGTCGACGGCACGGTGCAGGCATACGCCCCGGCCACCGCGCCGTACAGCGCGCACCGCGGGGGCGGCTCGCCGGTCAGGCGGCCGAAGAGGAACGCGGCGGCCGCGTCGCCCGCGCCGTTGGAGTCGACCACCGGCGCGGGCGGCACGGCGGCCGGTATGCGGGTCAGTTCGCCGCCGGTCAGCAGATACGCGCCCGCGGCCCCGGCGGTGGCGACGACCACCTCGGCCCGGCCGCGCTCGGCGACGCGGCGCATGGTCCGTTCCGGGTCGGGCAGGGCGGCCGCCGAGAGGAAGACGTGTCGGCCGCGTGGGCGAACGGCTCGTGGTAGGGATTGTCGCCGTCCCAGTCGTGCAGGTCGGTCGAGAGGGTCACGCCCGTCTCGCGCAGCACGGGCAGGGCGTGGGCGCCCGGATGGGTGAGGGTGACGTGAACGTGCCGGCTCGCCCCGGCCAGGGAGCGGAGCAGCGGCTCCGGGAACCGGTCGCCGGGGTGGGCGCGGCTGGTGTCGTACAGGGACAGCCGCCGCCCGTCCGGGCCGACGAGGTTGACCGCCCGCTTGGTGCCGGCGGGCTGCGGGAGTGCGGTGAGCGCGACGCCCCGCTCCTCGTGCAGCGCGCGGACCAGGTCGCCCTCGGGGTCGTCGCCGAGCAGGTCGAGGTGGTGGGTGCGCAGGCCGAGCGCGGCCAGGCCCAGCGCGACGAAGTCGCCGGTCTGCCCGGCCCGGGTGCGGATCCCGGAGTCGATCGGGTAGCTGTCGGCTAGGGCAGGGGCAGCTCGGGGACCTGCACGATGGTGTCCACGCCCGCACCGCCCAGGACCAGTACCTCGGCCTCGCCGCTCATCCCGGCCCCTCCCCGTGGTCGTACACCGTCACCGCGATCCCCCGCCGCACCAGCCGCTCCTCGATCAGCGGCTCGATCCGGGACCACTTTCCGCCCGCCGGCCCGCAGCCTGTGCGGGGCATGCGCACGGACGCGCCGGGTTCCGTCGCCTCGTCCGCGAGCCGCCCAGCGCCGTGTCGATCGTCTCGTAGCGGACGGGGACGCCCTTGCTGCCGGTCCGTATGCCCCCGCTGGCCGACCATCTTGGCCACCCACTCGTACCGCTCGGCCCGGACGAGCTGCACCGCGCCCAGGGCGAAGTCGTTCGCCGCGCGGTCACGGTGCCAGGCGCGGTACGCCGCCTCCGGCTCCGGCCAACGCCGCGAGAGCGCCGGCACGAAGCCCTTCCCCCAGCCGCCGATGGCGTTGCAGACATGGGCGACACCTTGACGCCCTCGACCGACGGCACGGTGGCGTCACCCCGGACATACGAGATCCCCGACATGACGCCACCTTGGACGCTGCCCCTGACAGCGGCCCTGACCTGCTGCTTCGCGTGCGGGCCTACTGCGTGAGGTCGCTCAGCTCCCGGTCCGCGGTCCGCCCGGCCCGGCGGCGCACCCCGAACCAGCCGGCGACCAGCAGCACGGCGATCACCGGGATGAGGAACAGGGTCTTGCGGCCGACCTCCGGGTCGTTCCCCATCATGCCGAGGCAGGCCAGCAGGAAGACGATCGTGGCGATCTCGGTGACCGGGCTGAACGGCAGGCGGAAGTGCGGCCGGGTGACCTCGCCCGCCCGGGCGCGCCGGACGAAGACCAGGTGGCAGACCATGATGATCACCCAGGTGCTGATGATGCCGAGGGAGGCGACGTTCAGCACGATCTCGAAGGCCTCGCTCGGCATGAGGTAGTTCAGGACGACACCGGCCACGCACACCGCGCAGGTCAGCAGGATGCCGCCGTAGGGGACCTGGCTGCGGTTCATGCGGGCGGTGAACTTCGGCGCCGACCCGGCCACCGCCATGGAGCGCAGGATGCGGCCGGTGGAGTACAGGCCGGAGTTCAGCGACGACATGGCGGCGGTGAGCACGACCAGGTTCATCACGTCGCCCGCGCCCGAGACGCCGATCTTCGACAGCACCGTCACGAAGGGGCTCTCGTCGGCGGAGTACACCGAGCCGGGCAGCAGCAGGGCCAGCAGGACGACCGAGCCGACGTAGAACAGGCCCACGCGCCACATGATGGAGTTCACCGCGCGCGGGACGACCTTCTCGGGCTCGGCGGTCTCGCCCGCGGCGACGCCGACCAGCTCCAGGGCGGCGTAGGCGAAGATCACGCCCTGCATGACGAGGACGACCGGCATCAGGCCGTGCGGGAAGATGCCGCCGTTGTCGGTGATCACGCTCACGCCCGGGATCCGGCCGCCGACGTCGTGCTGGGTGGCCAGCAGGAAGATGCCGACCAGCATGAAGGCGACGAGGGTGGCGACCTTGATGATCGCGAACCAGAACTCCATCTCGCCGAATATCTTCACCGAGATCAGGTTCACGGCCAGCACCACCGCGAGGGCGATCAGCGCGAGCACCCACTGCGGGACGGACGTGAACATGCTCCAGTAGTGCGTGTACAGCGCGATCGCGGTGATGTCGGCGATACCGGTCGTCGACCAGTTCAGGAAGTACATCCAGCCGGCGACGTACGCGCCCTTCTCGCCGAGGAACTCGCGCGCGTAGGACACGAAGGATCCGGACGAGGGCCGGTAGAGCACCAGCTCGCCCAGCGCCCGTACGACGAAGAAGGCGAAGACGCCGCAGACCAGGTAGGCCAGGGCGAGCGCCGGGCCCGCGTTGTGCAGGCGGCCGCCGGCGCCCAGGAAGAGTCCGGTGCCGATGGCCCCGCCGATGGCGATCATGTTGACGTGGCGGGCCTTGAGGTCCTTGCTGTAGCCGGCGTCGCCCGCGTCCGCGGGCGTTCCGGTCGCCCGGGGGTGGGTGGCGACGTGTGCCGAATGCACGGCGTCCTTGCTCACGGGTGGTTCCACTTTCTGGTGCGCCCGGGATTCGTGACCCGGGTGTCCGAACGTGCCTCGGCCCGCACCACCCTTGTGACGCGGCACAGACCAAGGCAGCAGCTTCCCAGACGGATCACCCCATATGCGGTGGTCCACCTCACAGAGCGGCACTTCTCACATGGTCGTCACATGTTTCACAGCACTGGTGAGACAGCGATACTGCTGCACATGACGACCGACGCCGAGACCGACGCGGGAACCGGCACCGACACGGGTGCCGGGGAGCCGACCCTCACCGTCGACGAGCTGGCCGCCCGCGCCGGCCTCACGGTCCGCACGGTCCGCTTCTACGCGACCAAGGGCCTGCTGCCGCCGCCGGTGATCGGTCCGCGCCGGGTGGGTCACTACGGGCCCGGGCATCTGGCGCGCCTGGCCCTGATCGAGGAGCTGCGACAGCAGGGCATGACGCTGGCGGCGATCGAGCGGTACCTGCGGCAGCTGCCGGCCGACCTCACTCCGCACGAACTGGCCATCCACCGGGCGGTGGTCGCGTCCTGGGCGCCGGAGACGGTGGAGACGGTGTCGCGGCGGGAGCTCGAGCGGCGGGCGGGACGGCCGCTCGCCCAGGAGGACGTGGAGCGGCTGGCGGCGATGAACGTCGTCACGGCGCAGGACGGGGACGTTTTCCGCGTGGACTCCGGGCTGCTCCGGCTCGGCTTCCAGCTCCTCGGCGTACCGCTGTCCCAGGAGGCGATCCTCGCGGCGCGCGAGGTGCTCGTGGAGCACTCGCGCGCCGCGGCCCACGAGCTCTCCCAGCTCTTCCGCGGCGAGGTGGCGGAGCGTGACGCCCGGGATGTGAAGTCCCTGTCGGCGCACATGCACCCGTTGGTGGTGCAGGCGCTGCTGACGACGTTCCAGCGGTCGCTGAGGGAAGAGCTGGGCGAGTGGCTCACTGGGTCACGGACGGGCTGAGTCGGTGAACCGCTCCCCCTTCTCCGCCTTCTCCACCAGCAGCGCGGGCGGGGTGAACCGCTCGCCGTAGCGCTCGGCGAGCTCACGCGCGCGTGCCACGAAGCCGGGCAGGCCTCCTTCGTAGCCGTTGATGTACTGCAGCACGCCGCCCGTCCAGCCGGGGAAGCCGATGCCGAGAACGGAGCCGATGTTGGCGTCGGCGACCGAGGTCAGGACGCCCTCCTCAAGGAGCCGGACGGTGTCCAGCGCCTCGGAGAAGAGCATGCGTTCCTGCATGTCCTCGAACGGGATCTCGGCGCCTTCCCGTGTGAAGTGCTCCCGCAGCCCGGGCCACAGCCCGGCCCGCTTGCCGTCCTCCCCGTACTCGTAGAAGCCCGCGCCGCCGCTGCGGCCGGTCCGGCCGAACTCGTCGACCATGCGGTCGATGACCGCCTCGGCCGGATGCGGCGTCCAGGTGCCGCCCGCCTCCTCCACGGCCCGCTTCGACTCGCCCCGGATCTTGCGCGGCAGGGTGAGCGTCAGCTCGTCCATCAGGGACAGCACCTTGGCCGGGTAACCGGCCTGTGCGGCGGCCTGCTCGACGGAGGCGGGCTCGACGCCCTCGCCGACCATCGCCACGCCCTCGTTGATGAAGTGGCCGATCACCCGTGAGGTGAAGAAGCCGCGCGAGTCGTTGACGACGATCGGCGTCTTGTTGATCTGCCGGACCAGGTCGAAGGCGCGCGCGAGGGCCTCGCCGCCGGTCCGTTCGCCCTTGATGATCTCCACCAGCGGCATCTTGTCGACGGGCGAGAAGAAGTGCAGGCCGATGAAGTCGCCCTGGCGTTCGACGCCTTCGGCGAGCGTGGTGATGGGCAGGGTGGAGGTGTTGGTGCACAGCAGCGCGTCGGGGGCGACGATGTGCTCGATCTCCTGGAACACCTTGTGCTTGAGCGCGGAGTCCTCGAAGACGGCCTCGATCACCGCGTCGCAGCCCGCGAGGTCCTGCGCGTCGGCGGCCGGGGTGATGCGGGCGAGCAGCGCGTCCGCCTTCTCCTGGCTGGTACGTCCCTTCGCGACGGCCTTGGCGCACAGCTTCTCGGAGTAGCCCTTGCCCTTGACGGCCGCCTCCAGGGACACGTCCTTCAGGACGACGTCGATGCCCGCTCGGGCGCAGGAGTAGGCGATGCCGGCGCCCATCATCCCGGCGCCGAGGACGGCCACCTTACGGACCTGGCGGGGCTCGATGCCCCGGGGGCGGTTGGCGCCGGAGTTGACCGCCTGGAGGTCGAAGAAGAACGCCTGGATCATGTTCTTGGAGGTCTGTCCGGCGGCCAGTTCGACGAAGTAGCGGGCCTCGATGACCTGCGCGGTCTCGAAGTCGACCTGGGCGCCCTCGACGGCGGCGGCGAGGACGGCCCGCGGGGCCGGGTAGGGGGCGCCGTTCGTCTGCTTGCGCAGGGTGGCGGGGAAGGCGGGGAGGTTGGCCGCGAACTTCGGGTCGGCGGGCGTGCCGCCGGGGATCTTGTACCCGGGGCTGTCCCAGGGCTGCCGGGACTCGGGGTTGGCGTCGATGAAGGCGCGGGCCTTTTGGAGGAGTTCCTCGGGCGTGGTGGCCACTTCGTGGATCAGGCCGTTGTCCAGCGCGCGGCGCGGGCTGTACTGGGTGCCCTGGAGGAGGACCTTCAGCAGGGCGTCGGCGATGCCGAGCAGGCGGACGGTGCGGACGACGCCGCCGCCTCCGGGGAGCAGGCCGAGGGTGACCTCGGGACAGCCGATCTTCGCGCCGGGCGCGTCCAGGGCGACGCGGTGGTGGCAGGCCAGAGCGATCTCGTAACCGCCGCCCAGGGCGGCGCCGTTGATCGCCGCCACGACCGGCTTGCCCAGGGTCTCGATGCGGCGCAGGTCGCGCTTAACGGCGAGGCCGCCGTCGAACACCTCCTGGGCGGTCTCGGGGGTGACCCGGATCAGGTCGCGCAGGTCGCCGCCCGCGAAGAAGGTCTTCTTGGCCGAGGTGAGGATGACGCCTCGGACGGAGTCCTTCTCGGCCTCCAGGCGGTCGGCGATGACGGCGAGGGAGTCGCGGAACGCCTGGTTCATGGTGTTCGCGGACTGGTTCGGGTCGTCGAGGACGAGGGTGACGACGCCGGTGTCGTCCTGTTCCCAGCGGATGGTGATGCTCTCGGTCATGGCAGGGGTCTCCGTTGAGGTCTGAGGGGGTCGCTGGGGACTACGACTGGATGCGTTCGACGATCGTCGCGATGCCCATGCCGCCGCCCACGCACAGCGTGGCGAGGCCGTACCGCTTGTCCTGGCGCTCCAGTTCGTCGACGAGCGTGCCGAGGATCATCGCGCCGGTGGCGCCGAGCGGGTGGCCGAGCGCGATGGCGCCGCCGTTGACGTTGACCTTGTCCAGGGACAGGCCCATGTCCTTCACGAAGCGCAGCACCACCGCCGCGAAGGCCTCGTTGATCTCGACCAGGTCGATGTCGTCGATGGTCAGCCCGGCCTTGGCGAGTGCTTTGCGGGTGGCGGGCGCGGGGCCGGTGAGCATGATGGTGGGCTCGGAGCCGGAGACGGCGGCGGAGACGATCCGCGCGCGCGGGGTGAGGCCGTGGCGCTCGCCGACCTCCCGGGAGCCGATCGCGACCAGCGAGGCGCCGTCGACGATGCCGGAGGAGTTGCCCGCGTGGTGGACGTGGTCGATCTTCTCCACCCAGTGGTACTTCTGCAGGGCCACCGCGTCGAAGCCGCCGAGCTCGCCGATGTCGGCGAAGGAGGGCTTGAGCTTCGCGAGGGAGTCGGCGGTGGTGCCGGGGCGCGGGTGCTCGTCGTGGTCGAGGACCACCAGGCCGCCGCGGTCCCTGACGGGGACGACGGAGCGGTCGAAGCGGCCCTCCTTCCAGGCCGTCACCGCCCGCTCCTGCGACAGCGCCGCGTACTCGTCGACGTCGCGCCGGGTGAAGCCCTCGATGGTGGCGATCAGGTCGGCACCGATGCCCTGCGGCACGAAGTTGACGGCGAGGTTGGTCATCGGGTCGTTGAACCAGGCGCCGCCGTCCGAGGCCATCGGCACCCGGGACATCGACTCCACACCGCCGGCCAGGACGAGGTCCTCGAAGCCCGAACGGACCTTGGCGGCGGCCATGTTGACGGCCTCCAGGCCGGACGCACAGAAGCGGTTCTCCTGCACGCCCGCCACCGTGTCCGGCAGTCCGGCGGCGATCGCGGCGATCCGCGCGATGTCGGACCCCTGGTCGCCGACGGGGCTGACGACACCCAGCACGATGTCGTCGATGGCCGCCGGGTCCAGGGCCGGGAAGCGGTCGCGGAGCTCGTGGATGAGGCCGACGACCAGATCGATGGGCTTGGTGCCGTGCAGGGCACCGTTCGCCTTGCCGCGCCCGCGCGGAGTGCGGATCGCCTCGTACACGTACGCTTCGGTGCTCACTGGTATGCCTTTCGCGGGTGGTGGGCCGGGCGGGGCGGGGTCAGTCGCCGTCCCGGGCGAGGTCCTCGTGGGGCGCGAGCCCGGGTATGTCCCAGTGCCGAGCCACCGCCGCGGTGTCGGCGCCGGGCCTGGCGGGGCCGGTGCGGACGCTGGTGGGGGTGGCGGAGAAGCGGGGCGCGGGCGCGGGCTGGGTGATGCCGCCGTGCTCGGTGAAGGTGCCCCGGGCGGCGAGGTGCGGGTGATGCGGGGCCTCGCGCAGGGACAGGACGGGCGCCACGCACGCGTCGGTGCCCTCGAAAAGGGCCGTCCACTCCTCCCGGGTACGGGACTTGAAGCGGGCGGCGACGCGTTCGCGCAGTTCACCCCAGCGGGTCCAGTCCTTGCGGGCCGGGGCGAGTTCCTCCAGGCCGAGCAGCCGCAGGAACTCCTCGTAGAACTGCTGCTCGAGGGCGCCGACCGCCATGTACGTGCCGTCGGCGGTCTCGTAGGTGCCGTAGTACGGGCAGCCGCCGTCCAGCAGGTTGGCGCGGCGCCGGTCCTGCCAGCCGCCGGCCGCCAGCATGCCGTGGATCATCGCGGAGAGGTGGGCGGTGCCGTCCACGATGGCGGCGTCGACGACCTGGCCGGTGCCGGTCGCGCGCGCGTGGTGCAGGGCGGCGAGGACGCCGACGGCGAGGTAGAGCGAGCCGCCCGCGTAGTCGCCGAGCAGGTTGGCGGGGACGGCCGGAGGTCCGTCCGGGTCGCCGATCATGCCAAGGACGCCGGTCGGCGCGATGTAGGCGATGTCGTGGCCGGCGCGGTCGGCGAGGGGGCCCTGCTGGCCCCAGCCGGTCATCCGGCCGTAGACCAGCGCGGGGTTGCGGGCGTGGCAGGCGTCGGGGCCGACGCCGAGGCGCTCGGCGACACCGGGGCGGTAGCCCTCGATGAGGATGTCGGCCCGTTCGGCCAGGTCGAGGACGCGGGCGGGGCCGCTGTCGGCCTTCAGGTCGACCAGCACCGAGCGCTTGTTGCGGTTGGTGACGTCGTACCCGGGGTCGACGGCGAGCGGGGAACCGCCCGGACGGTCCACCCGGACCACGTCCGCGCCCAGGTCGGCCAGGAGCATGGCGGCGAACGGGCCGGGGCCGATGCCGGCCAGCTCGACCACGCGCACGCCGGTGAGCGGGCCCTGTCCTGGCGTCCCTGCCGTGGTCATGCCGCCCCCAGTCACTGTGACACAACTGCTGTAACACCGCTGATGCTAAGAACACGTTCCACCGGACACAAGAGCCTGACAAGCAAGCGCTTTGCCAAGGTATCCGGCGAGGGCGCGGCCGTCCCGGTGCCCGGGTCGGCGCGCATCGAGTCCGGCCATGATCCGTTCATCCCACTTGCGCACGGTGTTCCTGGGCACCGCCATCGGCTGCCTCCGGGCTGGTCGTCGGTCTCCGCACTCCTCACGCTAGCCTCAGCCACCGACAGCGGCGCGGGCTGCACGACCGAGGGGTGTCATGAGCAGGCTGAACAGGACGGACCGTCCCTACGACATCGTGCTCTTCGGAGCCACGGGCTTCGTCGGCACGCTCACCGCGGAGTACCTCGCCGCGCACGCGCCCGAGGACCTGCGCTGGGCGATCGCCGGCCGCGGCGAGCACCGTCTTCAGAAGCTGCGCGAGCGGCTGCCGGGCGGCGCGGACGTCGGCGTCCTGCAGGCCGACGTGACCGACCCGGCCGCATTGCGCCGACTGGCCGAGCACGCGCGCGTGGTGGCCTCGACGGTGGGCCCGTACCTCCGCCACGGCGAGCCCCTGGTCGCCGCCTGCGCGGACGCGGGGGCCGACTATCTCGACCTGACGGGCGAGCCGGAGTTCGTGGACCTGATGTACGTCCGCCACGACGCACGCGCGCGTGAGACGGGCGCGCGGCTGGTGCACGCCTGCGGCTTCGACTCCGTGCCGCACGACCTGGGCGCGTACTTCACCGTCCGTCAGCTGCCGGAGGGCGTGCCGCTGACCGTGGACGGGTTCGTGAGCGCCGACGCGGCCTTCTCCGGCGGTACCCTCGCCTCGGCGCTGAACCAGTTCGCGCGCGGGCGGCAGTTGCTGGCCGCCGCGCGGGAGCGTGGCCGGCACGAGCCGCGGCTGATGGAACGCCGGGTCACGGCGTCGGCGGGCGTGCCCCGGTTCGCCAAGGAGGTCGGCGCCTGGGCGCTGCCGCTGCCGACCATCGACCCACAGATCGTCCGCCGGTCGGCGAAGGCCCTGGACCGGTACGGCCCCGACTTCCGCTACCGGCACTACGCGGCGGTGAGCCATCTGCCCGTCGCCCTGGGCGGCGTCGCGGCCGTCGGCGCGGTGGCGGCCGCCGCACAGCTCCCGTCCGCCCGGCGCTGGCTGTCCGACCGGCTCAAGCCCGGGGACGGGCCGAGCGCCGAGAAGCGGGCGAAGAGCTGGTTCACGGTCCGCTTCGTCGGCGAGGGCGGCGGCCGGCGCGTCTTCACCGAGGTCTCGGGCGGCGACCCCGGCTACGACGAGACCGCCAAGATGTTCGCCGAGGCGGCCCTGTCCCTGGCCTTCGACGACCTGCCGCCGACGGCCGGCCAGGTCACCACGGCGGCGGCGATGGGCGACGCGCTCACGGAGCGGCTCCAGCGGGCGGGGATCGGCTTCCGGGTAGCGGCGTTCTTCTAGGGCCTGTCCGGACAGCACTCCTGTGCGCCTTCGGCGGGCGGGCTCACAGCGACCACCCGAGGACGGTGTACAGCATGCCGCCGATCCACCCGACCCCTGCGAGCACGGCCAGGACGAGCACGGCCGTCACGGCGCGCTCGACCGGCCGGTCGGGGTCGGTCAGGGGCTTCGGGGAGCGGTGCGTCGTCATGCGGCACAGCCTGCCGTCGCCCCGGGGCGGCCACATCCGTACAGGTACTCAGACGACGCACTCGGCGCGTGAGTACGCGCCCCGGCCCGCCTCTTCCGCCGCGTCCTGTGCGCCTGCTGATCGGATTGCCGGGAGGCCGGCGCCTCAAAGCGTCGTCGCCTCCCGGAGGGCGCGGCGGCACAGCGCGTCCGCCCTGCGGGTGGTCTCCGGGAGCCGGTAGGCCGGGGTCAGGGCCAGCGTGTGCGCGCAGGCGTTGTCGAGGTTCACCCGGTGGCCGACGGAGACGAACACCGGCTTGACGGCGTCCCGGGTGCGCAGGGCGCGGCCCACCTCCTCGGTGCCCGCCAGGAGCGGGGAGCCGCTGCCGCGCCGGGGAGCGGGGTCGTCGTAGGTGAAGGTGAAGGGGTTCTTGGCGACGCCGATCGTGGGCAGTCCGGTGAGTACGCCGAGGTGACCGGCGAGGCCGAAGCGGCGCGGGTGGGCCAGTCCGTAGCCGTCGCAGACGACCAGGCCCGGCGGGCAGGGCAGCGCGTCGAGGGCGGCCAGGACGGTGGGTATCTCACGGAAGGCGAGCAGCCCGGGCACGTACGGGAAGGAGACGCGGCCGACGGCCGTCGTCTCGGCGACCACCTCCAGGGTGGCCGCGTGAAGGACGACGGCCGCCGCCGCGACGACATCCCGTTCGTCGTCGTAGGCCACGTCGACGCCGGTGACGTGACCGGTGCCGGGGCGCGGCCCGGGCTCGTCCAGGACCACCCGCTCGCGCAGTTCGTCCTGGACGGCGCGGGCCTCTTCCTCGGTGGCGGGCCAGCCCGCCGGAATCCGTACGGTCGTCATGATGGTGACGAGCGTACGGGCCGCGGGGCGGGCGTACGGGCCGCGGGTCAGCCCTTGTTGCCCAGCGCGCGCTGCAGCTCGCTCTTGTTCATGTCGGAACGGCCGTGGATGTTGCGGCGCTTGGCCTCTTCGTAGAGCTGGTCGTAGGTCGGGCCCTGGGAGCCCTTGCCGGACCGCTGGCCGCCGCGCTTGCCGGAGGACATGTCCTGGGTCGAGGTGCGGCTCGCGGTCTTCGACTCGCCGGACCGGGCGCGTTCCTTGTTCACCGTCCGGGCCGCGATCTCCTTGGCCCGGTCGGTGCTCTCGCCACGGTCCTGCGCGCTCTTCTTGATGTGCTCGTACTGACGTTCCCGCTTGGGGCTGGAACCGCGTGGCATGTCGGTCACTCCTTTCACGTAACGGTGACCGAGTACCCCGTTCGCGCGCCACGCGGCATCCCGCGCGCGGGTCAACTCTCCAGCCGGGCCACCCGTCCCTTCTCTCCGGCCGCCCAGCAGCCGAGGTCGGGGGTGCAGTCGACGGTGTCGTACGAGCCGGTGTCGAGCGTCTTCCAGGTGCGGCCGCCGTCCGTGGTGACGTCGGTGCCGGTGGGGCCGACGGCGAGGGCGGTGGTGGGGCCGTGCGGGAGCCAGGCGGCGCCGGAGCGGTAGGCGGGCGGGGGCGTGGCCGCCGGCTGCCAGGTGCGGCCGCCGTCCCGGGTCATCGCGGCGGCCTGCGGGGAGGGCTGGTCGGCGCGGTAGTCGCCGCCGACCGCGAGGCCGTGGGTGCGGTCGCGGAAGGCGAGCGCGAACACGCCGCGCGCCGGGTCGCCGGCCGGGATCGGGGTGTCGGTGGCCGTCCAGGTCAGGCCCCGGTCGGCGGAGTGCAGCACGCGCGTGCGTGCGCCTCCACCGGTGGCCAGCCAGACGTCCTTCGGCCCCGAGGTGACCAGGCACTGGCCGCTCGCCGCGAAGCCCGCCTCGCCGTCCAGCGCGGCCGGCATGCCGTCGGCGGGCAGCACCCGCCAGCTGCGGCCGCCGTCCGCGGTCGACAGGATGCGGAACTTGCCGTCCACCGGGTCGCCCATCGCAAGGCCGTGGCGGCGGTCGAAGAAGGCCAGGCAGTCGTAGAAGGCGTTCGGGTCGGTGTTGCGGAAGGACTCCGTCCAGGTCGCGCCGCCGTCGTCGGTACGGTAGACGCGGGACGCCTCGCCCTCGCCGATGGCCAGCACCACCGCGCGCCGCGCGTCGAACGCTTCCACGTCCCGGAACTGCAGGTCGGCGGCGCCGGACGGGGAGACGTTCCGCCAGCTCGCCCCGCCGTCGGCGGTGCGCAGGACCGTGCCGCCGGTCCCGGCCAGCCAGGCGGTGTCGCGGTTCACGGCGGCGAGCCCGCGGAAGCGCGCCTGCGGCGCACCGCTGTCCTTGAGCGCCCAGTGCGGCGCCCGTTGCTCCGGCGTGTGCGCCTGGGCCGGTACGGCGGTCAGCGCGGCCAGCGCCACCCCGCACACCCCCGCGGCCAGCCGTCGACGTGTAACTCCCGTCCGTCCCGCGTTCCCCGAGCGCCTCATGGCGGGCGAAGCTAGCCCACTCCCCCGGCCGCGTCCAGACGGTCCCCGTCCCGCCCCGGGCGTGAATGAACGCGGTGACTGAGGTCACTAGAGACACGTGTGCACGGAGTGGCCGATTCCGTCGTCTCTTCCAGTGCCAGGTCTCACAGCCCGGAACTTCGTCCAGCCGTCACGAGGGAGCAAGGCGTTGTCCACCGTCATCGAGCAGCCCGTAGAGGCCCGCCTCGTCGCCGCCGCACCGCGCATGCAGAGCATTCCCGCCACACTGCGCTACGACCGGCGCGACCCGTTCGCCGTCCGCATGACCTTCCCCGCCCCGGCCACCCTGGAGGGCGTCGAGGTCTGCTGGACCTTCGCCCGCGAGCTGCTGACAGCCGGCCTCGAGGTCCCGGACGGCCACGGCGACGTACGGGTGCGGCCGTACGGGTACGACCGCACCGTCCTGGAGTTCCACGCCCCCGAGGGCACCGCCGTCGTGCACGTGCGCAGCGGTGAGATCCGCCGTTTCCTGCAGGCGACGAACGACCTGGTGCCCGCCGGCCTGGAGCACCTCCAGCTCGACCTCGACCACGGCCTGGCGGAGCTGATGCGGGACGCCTGCTGACGCCCCTGTGCCAGGAGCGCGTCGAGCTCGCCGTAGTCGAGCCCGTCGGCCGGCGACCCCTGGGTCCCCGCGTCCAGCAGCTCCCGCGCGGCGCGGCGGGCCACGGCGTACGCCGCCTGGGCCAGGCCCGAGCCCGTGCTCACCCGGGCGAAGCCGAGCGCGGGCGGCTCGGCGACCGGGGGCGCGCCCGCGCCCGTCAGCACGTTGAGCGGCCCGTCGATTCCGTCGGCGAGCGCCGTTACCGCCTCCGGGCCGACGGCCCCGGGGACGAACAGGTGAGCCCCCGGAATTCCGTTGACGGCCACCACCCGCCCTCCTACGGTGTACAGCGGTTCTGTTGCCGTCGATCGGAGAAGGACGTTGCTCGTCTGAGGTCCTGAGACACCGCGCCCCACCTGAGGTGGGTACGCGCGCGTGCGACCTCGGCGTCCGAGCCGTCCTCCGGCACAGGGCTGAGCCCCTCCCCGGCCACACGGTTGCCGCCCCGCGGTGTCTCGACCCGCGTTCGCCCTGACCGCACCCAGCAACCGCGAGGCCCGTATGTCTCCTTCCCTCACCTGTACGTCCCTGTCCTTCGCCTGGCCCGACGGCACCGCCGTCTTCGACGGCCTCGACGCCGCATTCGGCCCCGGCCGCACCGGGCTGGTCGGCGTCAACGGATCGGGAAAGTCGACCCTGTTGAAGCTCATCGCCGGTGAGCTCGCCCCGGCCGACGGCGCCGTCCGGGTGGCCGGCGAGATCGGCTACCTGCCCCAGAACGTCACCCTGGACACCGCGCTCCGCGTCGACGAGGCGCTCGGCGTCGCCGCCCGGCGGGCCGCGCTGCACGCCATCGAGGCGGGCAACGCGGCCGAGGAGCACTTCGAGACCCTCGGCGACGACTGGGACGTCGAGGAGCGCGCCCTGGCGGCCCTCGGCGAGCTCGGCCTCGGCCACCTCGGCCTGGACCGCAGTGTCGGCGAGGTCTCGGGCGGCGAGTCGGTGCTGCTGCGCCTGGCCGCCCTGCTGCTCGTCCGGCCCGACGTACTGCTTCTGGACGAGCCCACCAACAACCTCGACCTGTACGCCCGCAGGCGGCTGTACTCGGCCGTCGCGGCCTGGCCGGGCGTGCTGGTCGTCGTCAGCCACGACCGCGAACTCCTCGACCTGGTCGACCAGATCGCCGACCTGCGCGCCGGGGAGATCACCTGGTACGGCGGGAACTACTCGGCGTACGAGGAGGCCGTCGCCGTCGAGCAGGAGGCGGCCGGGCGCATGGTGCGCGTCGCCGAGGCCGACTTCCGCAAACAGAAGCGCGAACTGGCCGACGCCCAGGTGAAGCTGGCCCGCCGCAAGCGGTACGGGCAGAAGATGTGGGACAGCAAACGCGAACCCAAGATCGTCATGGGGGCGCGCAAGCGCGCGGCGCAGGAGTCCGCGGGCAAGCACCGCATCATGCACGAGGAGAAGCTCGCCGAGGCCAGGGAGCGGCTGGACGAGGCGGTGGAGGCCGTACGGGACGACGACGAGATCCGCGTCGACCTGCCGTACACGGCCGTACCCCCCGGCCGGGGCGTCCTCACGCTGCGAGACCTGGAACTGGCGTACGGGGCGCGGGTCCAGGGCACCTTGGAGCTGCACGGCCCGGAGCGGGTGGCCCTCGTCGGGCGCAACGGCGCGGGCAAGTCGACGCTGCTGCGCACGATCGCCGGGGAGCTGACGCCGGTGGCCGGCGAGGCGGCGGCGCACGTCCCGCTGCGGTTCCTGCCGCAGCGGCTGGACGTCCTGGACGGTGAGCTGACCGTCGCCGAGAACGTGGCCCGGTTCGCGCCGGGCGCCGCCAACAACCGGATCCGGGCCCGCCTGGCCCGCTTCCTGTTCCGGGGCGCCCGCGCCGACCAGCGGGCGGCGACGCTCTCCGGCGGCGAGCGCTTCCGGGCGGCCCTGGCCGCGCTGATGCTCGCCGAGCCCGCGCCGCAGCTGCTCCTGCTCGACGAGCCGACGAACAACCTCGACATGGCGAGCGTGCGCCAGTTGACGACGGCCCTGGAGTCGTACGAGGGCGCGCTGGTGGTGGCCGGTCACGACCTGCCGTTCCTGTCCTCGCTCGGCATCACGCGCTGGCTGCTGATGGAAGGACGGGAACTGCGGGAGACCACCCCGGAGGCCCTCGGGAAACCGGTGTAGCGCGCGCGGCCGGAGCGTCTCAGGAGGGGCACAGCCGGTCGGCGAGGGTTTTGCCGTCACGCACCGGCCCTGCATGATGGCGGACCGGCGCCGCAAAAAATGGGCGCCGGACCGCCCCGCCGATACGGAGACCCCTCGTGCCCAGCAAGAAGGCCCTCGTCCGCCGCCCCAGCCCGCGCCTCGCCGAAGGCCTGGTGACGCACATCGAGCGGGAGAAGGTCGACGTGGGGCTCGCCGTCGAGCAGTGGGAGGCCTATGTCGAGGCGCTGCGCACGCACGGCTGGGAGACGATCGAGGTGGACCCGGCCGACGACTGCCCGGACTCCGTGTTCGTCGAGGACACCGTCGTCATGTACCGGAACGTGGCGTTGATCACCCGGCCCGGCGCCGCGTCCCGGCGCGACGAGACCGCCGGGGTGGAGGAGGCGGTGGCCCGGCTCGGCTGCTCGGTGAACTGGATATGGGAGCCGGGCACGCTGGACGGCGGCGACGTGCTGAAGGTCGGCGACACCATCTACGTCGGCCGGGGCGGGCGCACCAACGCGGCCGGCGTCCAGCAACTGCGGGCCGCCTTCGAGCCGCTGGGCGCCCGGGTGGTCGCCGTTCCGGTGAACAAGGTGCTGCACCTGAAGTCGGCGGTCACCGCGCTGCCCGACGGGACGGTGCTCGGGCACATCCCGAACGTGGACCGGCCCTCACTGTTCCCGGGCTTCCTGTCGGTGCCGGAGGAGGCCGGCGCCCACGTGGTGCTGCTCGGCGGCCACAAGCTGCTGATGTCGGCCGGCGCGCCGAAGACGGCCGAGCTGCTCACCGACCTCGGCCACGAGGTGGTCACCGTGGACATCGGCGAGTTCGAGAAGCTCGAGGGCTGTGTGACATGCCTCTCGGTGCGGCTGCGGGAGTTGTACGCGTGACCGGATGATCCGTTCGTCCCTCCAGCCCTGGGACCTGCACCTCCTGGGGCTGTTCGGCCGGCCTCGTACGGCAGGGCAACGCAGCCTGATCAGCAATCTTTACGCCACCCTTAACCTACGGCTTCGTAACCTACGGGTTCGTAGCCTACGATCTCGTAGGTTCCTGGCACCGCTCGCCGGGCCGTCCCCGATCAACTCGGGGTTCCTCCACCTCCCTGTCAGTCGTCCCCCTGGAGTCTCCATGACGATCACTTCCCCTCACCTCGGCAGCCCGTCTGTATGGACCGATGCGCGGCTGCTGTACGCGCTGGAGGAAGTGGTCGAGAAGGAACTGAACCGGCATCTGCAGGTCGCCAAGGACTGGATGCCGCACGAGTACGTCCCGTGGAGCGACGGCCGTAACTTCCCCGGCCTCTTCGAGGACGGCGAGGCCTGGGACAAGGAGCAGTCGAAGGTCACGGAGATCGGCCGGATCGCCCTGGTCGTCAACCTGCTGACCGAGGACAACCTGCCCAGCTACCACCACGAGATCGCCTCGCTGTTCGGGCGGGACGGCGCCTGGGGCACCTGGGTGCACCGCTGGACCGCCGAGGAGGGCCGGCACGGCATCGTGATGCGGGACTACCTGCTCACCTCGCGCGCGGTCGACCCGGACAAGCTCGAGCAGTTCCGCATGGCGCACATGAGCGAGGGCTTCGAGTCCGACAACCGGCACTCGATGCTGCACTCGATCGCCTACGTCGCCTTCCAGGAGCTCGCGACCCGCATCTCGCACCGCAACACCGGCCACCAGTCCGGCGACCCGGTCTGCGACCGCATGCTGGCCCGTATCGCGACCGACGAGAACCTCCACATGGTCTTCTACCGCAACCTGCTCAGGGCGGCCTTCGAGCTCGCCCCCGACCTCACCATGCAGGCGGTGCGGGACGTGGTCGTGAACTTCCGCATGCCCGGCCACGGCATCCCCGGCTTCGAGCGGGCGGCGGCCCAGATGGCCATCGGCGAGGTCTACAACATGCGCATCCACCACGACGACGTACTCCAGCCCGTCCTGCGCTTCCTGAAGGTCACGGAGATCGACGGCCTCGGCCCGGAGGGGCTCCAGGCGCAGGAGGAACTGGGGCTGTTCATGGGCGGCCTGGACGCGGAGGCCTCGAAGTTCGACGAGAAGCTGGCTGCGCGGAAGGCCCGGATGGCGGCGCGGGCGGGCGCCTGAGCGGGGCCTGAGCGGCCCGCTCCGGGAGCGGGGCGTGGCACGGGGCCGGGAGCGGGTCGACGGGCTGCGGACGCGCGTCCTGCGTGGCACATGGGGCGGGCCAGGAGCCTGCCGGACACGCGCGTGGGCCGGGAACCGACCGGCGGACGGTGACGCGCCCGCCCGGCACGGGTCGCGGCGCGAGCCACCGCCGGGCTGCGGGGCGCCCGGCAGGGGGCACTGCGCGAGTCAGGAACCGGCCGACGGGCTTGCCGCGGCGCTCCGCGGACGCTGCCCGGCCCGTGCGCGGAGCGCGCCCCTGTACCGGTGCGCGCTGTCGGAGGACTGCGGCATCATGCCGCCATGCGTGGCAACAGCAGGGCGGAACAGGCGGTCGGTTTCCTGCTCGCCTGATCGACGAGGAGACCGCCGGACGAGTCCGGGCGCGGACCGGTCTGCCCGGACCCGAAGACCCCGACGTGACCCGGCACCGGATGCAGCGCCCGTGGCTGCGGGCGGGCGGGCTGCCGGCCTCCGTGACGCTGTGGATCAGCTGGTCCAGCTGATCGACACGTTCCACCGGAACACCCCGGAGCTCGTGGTGACCGCGGGCGCGATCGCCTGAGCGGTACCGGCGCCGGGGCGGGGCGGCCGGGTCTGCCTCTGCTCTACGGGACCTCGCGAGCGCACCCGGCCGACCGGATTCGAACCGGCGTGTCCGCCTTTGCCAAGGCGCGCGCCTGCCTCTGCGCTACGTCCGGATGCGCCCCCGGATCCCAACCGCACGGCTGCCGCTCGGGCGGTTCAGGGGAACGTACGCCTGAGTTCCAGCCGTTCCTTCTCCGACAGGCCGCCCCACACGCCGAAGCGCTCGTCGTTGCTGAGCGCGTACTCCAGGCAGGCCGGGCGCATCTCGCACATGCCGCAGATGCGCTTCGCCTCGCGCACCGAGCTGCCCGGCTCCGGAAAGAAGAAGTCCGCCCCGGTCTGCGCGCACAGCGCCTGCGCCTGCCAGGCGGTGTCGGCCGGGGTGATCGTTTCGATGTGCATGGCCAGGATCGTTCCGGACGGCGAAAAACGTTCGATCAACGCCGGTTCAACGGGGCGTTCAAGGCCTCCGGCCGCCCCGATGATGCTCCCGCGCGGGCACCGGCGCACGGCGGCGCGCGCAGCCCGGCGGAGGACTGGGCGAACATACAAGGTCACCCAGCGTGATCGCGGGGCGGGTGCGGCGGGCGGCGGCGTTCCGGCAGCGGTTGTCAGTGGGCGGTGCCAGACTCGGCAGTGCAGACAACGGGACCCTTCCGAGGAGGGCGAACATGCTCACCACCCGTTTCGTCGACGGCGCCCCCAACTGGATCGATGTCGGCACCCCTGACATCGACGGCGCCGTCTCCTTCTACGGTGGTCTCTTCGGCTGGCGGTTCCAGTCGGCGGGGCCCGAGGCCGGCGGCTACGGCTTCTTCCAACTGGACGGCAGGACCGTCGCCGGCGGTATGCAGACCACACCCGAGCAGGGCCCGCCGTCCTGGACCGTGTACTTCCGGAGCGCGGACGCACAGGCCACCGCCAAGGCCGCCGAGCAGGCGCACGGCAGGATCCTTGTCCAGCCGATGGACGTGATGGGGCAGGGTCACATGGCGGTCCTCGCCGACCAGGCGGGCGTGCCGTTCGGCATCTGGCAGCCCGGGCAGACCAAGGGCGTGGACGTGGCGGGCGAACCGGGTTCGCTGTGCTGGGTGGAGCTGTACACCCCGGACGAGGCGGCCGCCGCGGCCTTCTACCACCAGGTGCTGGGCCTGGAGACCTCGGCCGTGCCGTTCCCCGGCGGCACCTACACCTGCGTCAATCCGTCCGGTGCCGGCGAGGACGCGATGTTCGGCGGCATCGTCCCGCTCGCCGTCGCCCCTGCGGAGACCGGGCCGTGCTGGCTGCCGTACTTCGAGGTCGAGGACGCGGACGCCGTCGTCGCCAGGGCGCAGGAGCTGGGCGGCACGGTGCGCATGCCCGCCACGGACATGGAGGGCGTCGGCCGCATGGCCCAGCTCGCCGATCCGTACAGCGCGCGTTTCGCGGTGATCAAGAGCACGCCGCCGCAGAGCTGAGACATCCTTTTACGCACCTGCGCGCCGCACCTACGCGGAGGCGCGTCGCACGAGTGTCGTCGGCAGGACGACACCGGCCGGCGCGCCGTCCGCGGTCGCCTCGTCGCCGGTGCGGCGGTCCAGGCCGCGCAGCAGCAGGCGGGCCATCAACCGGCCCATCTCCTCGATGTCCTGGCGGACGGTCGTCAGCGGCGGGTCGGTGTGCTCGGCGACGGGCAGCATGTCGTCGAAGCCGATCACCGCGACATCGTCGGGCACCCGCCGCCCCCGCTCGCGCAGCACGCGCAGGGCGCCGGATGCGGCGAGGTCGTTGGCGGCGAAGACGGCGTCCACGTCCGGGCAGCGGTCGAGGAGTTCCCGCATCGCCCGCTCGCCGCCGGCCGGGGTGAAATCGCTCTCGAGGATCAGCCGGGGGTCGGCGTCGCCCATGACGTCCCGGTAGCCGTCGAGCCGGTCGGCTGCCGACGTCTGGTCGAGGGGGCCGGTGATGTGCGCGATCCGCCCGCGGCCGAGGCCGACGAGATGACGTACGGCGGTACGGGCCCCGCCCCGGTTGTCGCTGTCGACGAACACGGCACTGCGCGTCCCGTCGCTCCACCCGGGCCGCCCGCCGAACACGGTGGGCACGCCGGCACCCTGGATCAGCCCGGGCAGCGGGTCGTCGAGGTGCAGGGAGAAGACGAGCGCGCCGTCGACGTGCCCGCCGGCGAGATACCGGGCCACGCGCGCGTGGTCGTCCCTGCCCTCCGTCAGCAGCAGCACCAGCTGGTTGTCGTGCGCGGTCAGCTCCTTGCTGATGCCGCGCAGTTGCAGCCCGAAGAAGGGGTCGGCGAAGACCCGGGTCTCCGGTTCGGCGATGACGACGGCGACGGCGTCGTGCCGCTTCGTCACCAGGGTGCGCGCCGCCTGGTTCGGGACGTAGCCGAGTTCCTCGACCGCCCGCCGGACCCGCGCGACGAGGGGCTCCCGGACCCCGTCCCCGCCGTTGACGACCCGCGACACGGTGGCCCGTGACACCCCGGCCCGGGCAGCCACGGCCTCCAGCGTGGGACGCGGCGCTGTCTCGGTCACTTCGGGGCTCCTCACCGGGCGGGGGTGCGGATCAGGATAGCCCGGCGCGGAGACCCTGGTGAGAGCGCTCTCCCGTCGGCGGAATCCGCTTGCGGGGCGGCACCGTCGACCCGTGACCCGTCGTCGGGGCCGTTGTCAGTGGCGTGCGGCATGCTGTGATCAGTGGCGGACCGCGCGCCACCGGCAAGGGGGCGACAAGGTGTTCACGGGGATCGACGAGGTCGACTGGGCGTCGCTGGGGCATGCGTACACCGACTCGGCGACGGATGTGCCGGACCTGCTGTGGGGGCTGGCGTCGGACGATCCGGCGCGGCGGGAGATCGCGCTGGACGGGATGTACGGCGCGGTGCACCACCAAGGTGATGTCTACGACAGCACGGTCGCCTGCATACCGTTCCTGTTCGAGCTGGTGACGACCCGCGCGGTGGCCGACCGGGGCGCCGTCGTCGGACTGCTGCGCAGCATCGCGGGCCGGCCGGACGACGACGAGTTCGACGACCCTGCGCCCGCCTTCGACGAGGGCGAGGACGACGACGAGGGCGAGGACTGGCTCCGGCACCACCGCGAGGCCCAGGTGATGGTCCAGGCCCGTGCGGGCGTCTTCCTGGAGCTGCTGGACGATCCGGACCCGGAGGTGCGGGCCGCGCTGCCGGGCACGCTGGCGCAGCTGCACCCCGATCCGGTGCGGGTGTTCGGCGCCCTGAGCGAGCGGCTGGCCGTCGAGCCCGACCCCGAGGCGGCGCTGTCCCTGGTGCACGCCCTGGGCACGCTGGCCGTCAAGCACGCCGGTGTCCTCGGCGACGAGGCGGGCCGCGCCCTGCGGGACGTCGTGTCCGGCACGCCCGATCCCGAGCTGCGGCTGACGGCGCTGATCCAGCTGGCGCGCCGCGCGCCCGGTGATCTGCCGGACGACACCCTGGAGATCGCCGTGGGGGTGATGCGACTCGCCAGCGAGGCCAAGGAGTTGGGGCCGCCGCCGGCCGAGCCGGAGCGGCCGCGCACGGACACGCTGATCTCGCACGTGCGGGAACTGCACGCCGAGCACCGCCGGAGTCTTGGCATCGACGACACGGACGAGCTCCTCACCGAGCTGCACCGGCAGCTGTGCGACCGCGTCGACGTGCGCTTCCCGCTGCTCGTCGCCCAGTTGCGCAGTCCCGACCGGGTGCAGCGCGCCCAGGCCGTCGGGATGGCCGGGCGGCTGCTGACGGGATGGCGGGCCCCGGACGACGAGCCGGTGCTGGCGCTCGCCCTGCTGCTCGCCGGGGACGATGTGCGCCTGCACAAGACGGTCCTCGGCGAACTGCGGTATGCCGCACCGGTCTCGCACCGCGTGGCCGACGGCCTGGTGGCCTACATCGAGAGCTGGGAGGACCGGGAGCCCGAGACCGCAACGGCCTGGCGGGACACGGCGGTCGGCATGGCGTTCGAGGTGCTGACCCTCCAGGGCGACGAGCGGGTCGTGCCCGCGCTCACCTCCGTCCTGGAGAAGATCGAGGTGCCGGAAAACCTCACGGGGTGGATCGAGGCGCTCGGTACCGAAGCGGCGGCCCCGCTGGGCCCGGTGCTGCACGACAGGCTGGCCACGCTCGACCACCGGGTGCCCAGCGACGCCCAGAGCCGTCTTCTGCGGGGACTGGGCACGCTCGCCCACCCCGGGTCGGTGCCGCTGCTCGCCGGCATCCTCAGCGGCACGGACAACCCTTGCACGCGCCGCGAGGTACTGGAGGCGCTCACCGCGTACGGCCGCCGGGGTGCCGGAGCAGCCCCGCAGGTGCGGGAGTTGTGGGAGAGCGGCACGCTGTCCGACGAGGACCGCGTGTTCGTCGCCGAGGCGCTGTGGGCCGTGGCCGGGGACGCCGAGGCCGCGCTGACGGTCGCCGGTGACGCCCTGATGTCCGGGCAGCGGATCCGGCGGTCCGCCGCTCTGCGGCTGGCCGGGGCGCTCGGCCCGGCCGGCACGCCGCTGGCACCCCGGCTGCGGGAGCTGATCGCGGCCGGTGCGGAGCCCGCGCGGGCGGCGATCGCGCTGTGGCGGGTGACCGGCGAGGTGGGCGAGGCACTGCCGGTGCTGCTCGCCCAGTGGACTGCGGCCCCTCGCACACGCCCCGAGATCGCCGCCTGCCTCGCCGAACTGGGCCCGGCCGCAGCGCCCGCCCTGCCGCTGGTACGCGCCGAACTGGCGTCGCCGCGCCGCCACAACAACACCGGCAGTCCGGGGAACATGCGCTACCACGTCTCCCCCGACGTGGCCCTCCTCCGGGACTGCCGCCGCGTCCTCGACAGGCTCGGCGAGCGGGGCGACGGCAAGGACAGCCCGCGTTAGGAGGGCTCCTCTCGCCGCGCCCGGCTCGGCTGCACCCGCTTGGGCTCCCCCGGCATCTTCGGGTACTCGGGCGGGTACGGCAGGTCGCCCAGCCCGTGGTCGTGCTCGTCGCGGCGGGCGAGTTCGAGCAGGGCGTCGAGGGAGAAGGCGTGGTCCTCCATGTCGGCGTGCACGTCACCGAGCTCGGCGAACCGGGCGGGCATGGTCGCGAGGTCGAAGTCCCGGGGGTGCGCGACACCCACCTCCTCCCAGCGCAGGGGTGCCGAGACGGGGGCGTGCGGGCGGGGCCGTACGGAGTAGGCGGAGGCGATGGTGCGGTCCCGTGCTGTCTGGTTGTAGTCCAGGAAGATGCGGCTGCCGCGTTCCTCCTTCCACCACTTGATCGTGACGTGCTCCGGCATCCGCCGTTCCATCTCCCGGCCGACGGCGATCGCGGCGCGCCGTACCTGGGTGAAGGTCCAGCGCGGTGCGATGGGGACGAAGACGTGCAGGCCGCGCCCGCCGGACGTCTTGGGCCAGCCGCGCAGGCCACCGAACTCGTCGAGGACGGCGCGCAGTTCGTGGGCGGCGCGGACGGCGTCGGCATAGTCGGTGCCGGGCTGCGGGTCGAGGTCGATGCGGAGTTCGTCGGGACGGTCGACGTCGGTGCGGCGCACCGGCCAGGGGTGGAAGGTGAGGGTGCCGTACTGGGCGGCCCACACCACGGCGGCCTCCTCGGTGGGGCACATCTCATCGGCGCTGCGGCCGCTGGGGAAGGTGATGTGCGCGGTCGGGATCCACGAGGGCATGCCCTTGGGCGCCCGCTTCTGGAAGAACCACTCGCCCGTCACGCCGTCCGGGTAGCGCTCCAGGGTGGTGGGGCGGTCGCGCAGGGCGCGCAGGATGCCGGGGCCGACCGCACGGTAGTACTGGGCGAGGTCCAGCTTGGTGAAACCGCGCTCCGGGAAGAACACCTTGTCCGGGCTGGACAGCCGCACGGTCCGCCCGCCCACGTCCAGTTCCACCGCATCACCCATGCGGCCACGGTAGGCGCAGCACGCATACCTCGCACACCGGGTGGTCCGGGACGTATGCCCGCAGAATCAGAGCATGGTCTGCGGGGGAACTCATAAAAACAGGTCAGAGGCCATACTCCCCGGGTTCGGACAGCGCAGGGATCGCCGGTGAGCCGGTGGCAGGTCTGGGAGGCGCTGCGTGCAGGTGGTGATGCCGTGCTGTGCGTAGCCGCGGGCCCGGCGCAAGGCGGCGGTGCGGGCCTGTGACGCCGGCCTCGTTCGCCGGCGTCCGCGTCCTGGTCAGGCTGAGGTCTTCGACTGCGATTCGCCGCCTTGGGTGCGCAGTTGCTCGTTGATGCGCTGGGCTTCCTGGAGCTGGTCTTCGAGGATGACGATGCGGCAGGCGGCCTCGACCGGGGTGCCCTGGTCGACGAGTTCGCGGGCACGGGCGGCGATGCGCAGCTGGTAGCGGGAGTAGCGGCGGTGGCCGCCTTCGGAGCGCAGGGGGGTGATCAGGCGGTGTTCGCCGAGGGCGCGGAGGAAGGCGGGGGTGGTGCCGAGCATCTCGGCGGCCCGGCCCATGGTGTAGGCGGGGTAGTCGTCGTCGTCGAGAGGGGCGACGGGGCGGGTACTGCGAGGGGGCATAGACCTCTTCTTCCAGGGGACGCGTCGGGGGGCCCGGGTGCCGTGCTGGCACCCGGGCCCCGAGCTTTCAACACCATCTACCGGCCAACTGCGCCGGCCTTCTCTTTCCGCAGGTTCCGCCTGGGAGGGCGGGGCTGCGGGGATCGCGGATGCGTGACCGGGGACCACCTTCCAATCCGGGGCCTGCGGTACCCGAGCGGACTTCTTCCTCGCCCGGGCGATCCTGATGGCGTCTGCTCCTTACTTTCGGTTACTCGGCTGTACTGCTGGATACCGCGGGTACTGCTCGCGGCCCCTGTGGGGCTGCGTCCTGCTTGACCTGCATGTACGGCAGTTCGTCTCTGCCGCACCCTCTTCGACTTCCTGGTTACGACGAAAACAGTAACCCTGCGACGAGCCGATGTCTACCATCGCCATGACAGATTTTCTTCACCGGCCGATATCTGGAGTTCTGTCGCAACACCCGGAAGAGTGCCACCACGGGCCGTCGAACCGCTCAGGCGCGTCATCGGAGTCCCTACACGGGCAGTGCTCGAAGTGCTCTTCGACCCGCCCGGCCACACACGGCTGCCCATCGTGGCGAGCATCTCCGTTTTGCTACCCGGGTAGGGCTGTTTGCGATTCAATGACCTATTCGCCTATATCCGGGGGGATCGTATGTGGTTGGCCGCTTCCACCTCACTTGCCATTCCCGACGACGTCGGGGCGTGGTCAGCTGCTGACTGGGCCTTCGTGGTCGTCATCACGATCGTGGGGGTGGTGCTGTTCACGGCCGGGCTCTTGGCGGCCGTCATGGGCGGCCCCGTGTGGGCCGGACTCGCGCTGCTCGCCGTCATCGTGGTGTGGCTGCTGGGGCATTACGTCTGGACGACGTGGCTGGCGCCGTTCTTCGGCGTCTCGTAGCTGGCTCCGCAAGGCAACGGCCCCCGCCCCCGAGAACCGGGGTGGGGGCCTTCCCGTGGGCCGGCCGCGGTCAGAGGCCGGTTCGGCCGCCGAAGTGCTCGGGCCCCCGATCTCGTCGCGTGCGCTCCGTCCCCGCGGTCAGACAGCAACGAACGCCCTGGTAGCGCGCCCCTTGACGGACGCAGCGCACAGCAGGCGGACACCATGGTTGACTCGTAGAGTCGGAGCATGGATCTGCCGGTGATGCCGCCCGTGAAGCCGATGCTCGCCAAGTCGGTGGCGGACATCCCGCCGGACATGCAGTACGAGGCGAAGTGGGACGGGTTCCGGGCGATCGTGTTCCGCGACGGGGACGAGGTCGAGCTCGGCAGCCGTACCGGTAAGCCGCTCACCAGGTACTTCCCGGAGCTGGTGGCGGCGGTGAAGGAGCGGGTGCCGGAGCGCTGTGTGCTGGACGGCGAGATCGTCATCGCCCGGGAGGGGCGGCTCGACTTCGACGCCCTCACCGAGCGCATCCACCCGGCGGACTCCCGGGTGCGGATGCTGGCCGAGAAGACGCCGTCGTCCCTCGTGGTGTTCGACCTGCTGGCGCTGGACGGCGAGTCCCTGCTGGACGTGCCGCTCACCGACCGGCGGGCGCTGCTCGTCCAGGCACTGGGCGGGGTGACCGCGCCCGTGCACCTGGCACCGGCGACGACGGACATCGACGTGGCCCGGCAGTGGTTCGAGCGGTTCGAGGGAGCCGGACTGGACGGGGTGATCGCCAAGCCGCTCACCCTGCGCTACCGGCCCGACGAGCGGGTGATGTTCAAGGTCAAGCACGAGCGCACCGCCGACGTCGTGGTGGCCGGCTACCGCTTCCACAAGAGCGGACCCGTGGTGGGCTCGCTGCTGCTCGGCCTGTACGACGACCAGGGCCGCCTGCAGCACGTGGGCGTGTCCGCCGCGTTCCCCATGAAGAAACGCGCCGAGCTGGTGGAGGAACTTGAGGCGCTGCGGATGGACGACGTGGCCGGGCATCCGTGGGCGGCCTGGTCCGAGGAAGCGGCGCACGAGACGGCCCGGCTGCCGGGGGCGCCCAGCCGCTGGTCGGGCAAGAAGGACCTGTCCTGGGTGCCGCTGAGGCCGGAACGGGTCGCCGAGGTGGCCTACGACCACATGGAGAACGGCGCCCGCTTCCGGCACACGGCCCGCTTCCGCCGCTGGCGCCCCGACCGGACCCCGGAGAGCTGCACGTACGCGCAGCTGGAGGAGCCGGTGCGCTACGACCTCGGGGAGATCCTCGGGCCGTAACCCGCAGGGAAGGCGGAGTCTCAGGGCTGGAAAAGGACCTTGACCGCGCCGTCCTGCTTGCGCTGGAACATCTCGTACGCGTGCGGCGCCTCGGCGAGCGGCACCCGGTGGGTGGCGAATTCGTCGACGCCGAGCGGGTCCTCGTCGGTGAGGAAGGGCAGGATGTCGCCGCTCCAGTGGCGCACGTTGGCCTGGCCCATCCGCATCTGGATCTGCTTGTCGAAGAGGGTGAGCATCGGCATCGGGTCGGCCATGCCGCCGTACACGCCGGTGAGGGAGAGCGTGCCGCCGCGCCGCACCAGGTCGATGGCGGTGTACAGGGCGGCGAGCCGGTCGACGCTGAAGCGTTCCGCGAGGGGCCCGCCCAGCTTCCGGGGCATCACCGCGGCGGCCTGCTGGACGAGGCGGGCGGCCGCGCTGCCGTGCGCCTCGGTGCCGACCGCGTCGATCACGGCGTCGGGGCCGCGCCCGCCGGTCTCGTCGCGGATCGCCTCGACCAGTTCCTTCTCGTTGTCGAAGTCCCGCAGGTCGTACGTCTCCACGCCGCGCCTGCGGGCCCGGGCCAGCCGCTCCGGGACCAGGTCCACGCCGAACACCCGCCCGGCGCCGCGCGCCTGGGCGACCCGGCAGGCCATGTCGCCGATGGGCCCGAGGCCGAGGACGGCGACGGTGCCGCCACGCGGGACGTCGGCGTACGCGACCGCCTGCCAGGCGGTGGGCAGCACGTCGGAGAGGTAGACGAAACGGTCGTCGGGCGGGCCCTCGGGCACCTTGATCGGGCCGTAGTCGGCGTGCGGGACACGCAGGTACTCGGCCTGGGCGCCCGGCACCGCGCCGTACAGCCGGGTGTAGCCGAACAGGGCGGCGCCCATGCCCTCGCTGGTGACCTGGGTGGTCTCGCACTGGGTCTGCAGCCCGGCGGAGCACATGAAGCAGTGCCCGCAGGAGATCTGGAACGGCACCACCACCCGGTCGCCCGGCCTGAGGTCGGGCACCTCCGGGCCGGCCTCCTCCACGATGCCCATCGCTTCGTGGCCGAGGATGTCACCGGGGGTCATGAACGGGGTGAGCACCTCGTACAGGTGCAGGTCCGAACCGCACAGCCCGGTGGACGTCAGGCGGATGACGGCGTCGGTCGGCTCCTCGATCCGGGGATCGGGCACGTCCTCCACCCGTACGTCCCGCTTGCCCTGCCAGGTCACTGCCTTCATCGCGTCGCGCTCCCTCCGTCGCGTGTGCGCGTCTGTCGCACCTGAGCGTTCGGTTCTGGGCGGCGACCGGGTACCCGCGGGGGTCCGCCCGAACCACCATCGGCATGTGCGCCGATGAACCGATGAGCACACAATCGAAGGCACGGAACGGGGTGTCGACGAACGGGGGTGTCGACGGTGGGCATGCGGCACAGAGCGCGCGGACGACGCGTCACCACGGCAACGGCGGCGGCGGTGCTGGCCGCCGCGATGACGGCCGTACTCGCGGCCGGCTGCACGACGGGGAACCACCCCGACGACGGCCACGGCCACAGCCGGCCATCCGCCACGCCCCGGCCGGGCGGCAGTGGCTCGGTGCTCGCCGTGAAGATCGACAACGTGTCCGCGGCCCGCCCGCAGACAGGGCTGCGGGCCGCGGACGTCGTCTACGCCGAGCAGGTCGAGGGCGGGCTGAGCCGCCTGATGGCGGTGTACGCCAGTCGGCTGCCCGAGTCGGTCGGGCCGGTGCGCAGCGCCCGCGAGTCCGACCTCGAACTCCTGCGCCAGTTCGACCGGCCGACCCTCGCCTTCTCGGGAGCGCAGCACAAGCTGCTGCCGCTGATCGGCCAGGCACCCCTGCGCGGCGAGACGCCCGGCAACGCGGCCGACGCCTACTACCGCGACACCGGCCGGGCAGCACCCCACAACCTCTACCTGCGCCCGGCCGCACTGATGCCCTCCCCGCCGGGCAGCGCCGCGCTGACCACCGGCTTCCACTACGGCGCGGCCCCATCCGGCGGCACCCCCGAGACCACGCGCACCGTGCGCTACCCGGCGGCCCGGTTCACCTTCACCTGGTCCGCCGGGCGGAGCCGCTGGCTGGTCGCGATGGACGGCACGCCCACCGTGACGGCCGACGGGAAGCCGGTGGCCCCGGCGACGGTCGTCGTGCAGTACGTGCGGGTGCGCGACTCGGCGTACCACGACGCGCTGGGCAACCACACGCCGTACACCGAGACGGTGGGATCGGGGAAGGCGGAGGTGCTGCGCGACGGCAAGGCGTTCCACGCGAGGTGGAAGCGCGCGACGGCGGCCGGCGGCACGGACTTCACCGTCGGGGACGGCACACCGCTGAACTTCGCGGCGGGCCAGGTGTGGGTGGTCTTCGCCCGGGCGGCCGGTTGACCGGCGCCGGGCTCAGGGCTGCGCGAGCGTCCGCCACGGCGCAGCGGGTGCTCGCCGAGGAGGAGGACGGCGCCGGGTGACGGTGGCGGTCGGGGGCGGGGCGCGGGTGGACTGTATGCGATCTTCGTCGATGGGATACTAGATCGCATACGATCGGTCGATTGCATACCGGGATCCCATACAGTCACCGTCGATCGGATACCGAGACGGTCGACCGACGACATCGCCTACCGCAGCCCCCGCCCCGTCTCCAGCACTTCCCGAGCCCGCGCCACCAGCCCGTCCGCGCCGCACGACCGTGCCAGGGCCAGGCCCCGGTTGAGTTCGGCGACCGAGCGGGCGGCGATGCCGTACTCGACGCGGGCGGCGGCGTGTTCGTACTGGCAGGGCGAGGCCTCCAGGTAGGCCACGGCCTGGGCGGCGAGGCGGACGGCGCGCTGGCCGGTCTCCAGGGCGGCGGCGCAGCGCAAGGCCTCGCCGATGGCGGTGTCCGTGCCGAACCGCTCGGCCTGCCGGCGGGCGTCGGTGGCGAGCTGGGCGGCGCGGGCCGGGTCCTCCTTGGCCAGTGCCCGGGCCAGGTCGACGGCACACGGGACCATCACGGGGTTGTGGTGGCCGCGCGCGGCCGCCGCCTTCTCGGCGGCCTCCAGTTCGTTGATGCCTTCCTTGGTGCGGCCGGCGGCGAGCAGCAGCCGGCCCCGTACGGAACGCGGGTCGGGCAGCACGATGGTGGACGGGTACGGCGGCGTGAACCCGTACTGTTCGGCGACCTCCCAGGCCTCCTCGACGTGGCCGCGGGCGAGCAGCGTGTCGACCAGGTTGCAGGTGGCCGTCCAGTACAGGGGCAGGCCGCGGCCGACCCGCTCGGCGATGCGCAGCGACTTCCGCAGGGACGCCTCCGCCTCCGGGAGCCGGCCGCGCCTGCGGTGGCCGAAGCCGAGGTAGGCGTGGGCCAGGGCGAGGTGGCCGCCGCTCCAGCCGGCGGTCTCGTAGACGCGCAGGGCCTCCGTGTAGAGGGCCTCGGCGCGGTCGAGGCGGTCGGTGTAGGCGTACGAGTTGGCCAGCATCAGCAGCAGTTCGATGCCCCACTCGGTGTCGGTCCAGCCGAGTCCGGGGGCGAGGCGGCCGTTGACGAGGGCCCGGTCGCACAGGTCGACGATCTCCTCGGCGCTCTCGCCGTGGGTCAGGGCGTCGAAGCCGCGCAGGATGAGCAGGGCGCGCTCGGAGTTGTCCCGGCCGGTGCAGGTCCGGGCGAGTGCGGCGAGGTTCTCGGAGCGGCCGGGGGTGGCCGTCTCCGAGGCGTGGATGCCCTCCCACATGTAGTGCACGGCCTGCAGCCGCAGTTTGGCGGGCCCCGGTTCCTGCCGGGCGGCCTCCGCCTCGACGGTGCGGACGGCGTCCTCCAACTGGTCGTTGTGGAGCAGGGCCTGGGAGAGACGGACGACGGCGTCGATGCGTTTGTCGCCTTCGAGGCCGGGCATGGCGAGGGCGGTCTGCAGGTGGTCGATGGTGGTCGCGGGCGCGGTCAGGAGGGTGGCGCAGCCCAGTTCGTACAGCACGTGCGCGTGGACCTCGGGCCTGGGCGGTTCGATCAGCGCGCGTTCCAGGCAGCGGCGGGCCGCGTCGGGAGCGCCGACGGCGAGGTGTTCGCGGGCGGCCTCGCGCAGCTGCTCGACGAGTTCCTCGTCGTCGTCCGGGTGCACTTCCAGCAGGTGCCGGGAGGCCGCGGCGGCACCGCGGCCGGATTCGGTGACGACCTGCGCGGCGATGCCGTGCATGGCGGTGCGCATCGCGGGCGGGATGGAGTTGTAGACGGCGGTGGCGATGAGCGGGTGGACGAACTCCAGGTCGCCGTCGTCGACGCGGGGCGCGGCGGGGTCGGGTTCGGTGAGGATGCGGGCGCCGACCAACTGTTCGGCGCAGCGCCGGGCGTCGTCGTCGCGCATGGTGGCGAGCTGGGCGACCAGGTCCACGGTGATGCCGGTGCCGAGGATGGCGGCCGCCCAGGCGAACTTGGTGGCGTCGATGCCGAGGCCCTCCAGGCGGGCGACGAGTCCGCCGCCGCGGGCGGAACGGTTCAGGGCGCGCAGTTCGCCGGCGTGGGCCTCGACCGGTTCGAACTCGCTGTCCTGGACCTTGGCGAGGAGTTCGACGGTCTCGTA
Organism: Streptomyces sp. NPDC051636; assembly: GCF_044453765.1. Taxonomy (NCBI): domain Bacteria; kingdom Bacillati; phylum Actinomycetota; class Actinomycetes; order Kitasatosporales; family Streptomycetaceae; genus Streptomyces; species Streptomyces sp. NPDC051636. Next base: position 127,160 of record NZ_JBITDA010000004.1, read on the forward strand.
CGGGTTGCCGCCGGTGACGGCCCAGACCTCGCGGCAGAACGGGGCGTCGGCGTGCCGGCCCAGGGTGGCGCGGGTGAGGCCGGCGGTCGCGTCCGGGGTGAGGGCGCTGAGGTTGTTGACGGGGCGGCCCGCTGCGGCGGCAACGGTGTCGAGGTGGCGGGCGCTGTCGCCGCTGACCTCGCCGGGCCGGCGGGCGACGACGACCAGTACGGACAGGTCGTCGAGGCGTTCGGCGAACGCGGAGAGCCAGCGCAGGGTCTCCTGGTCGGCCCAGTGCGCGTCGTCGATCAGCAGCACGAGGGGCCACCACCGCCTGGCCAGCCTGCGGACGGCGGCGACCAGTCCGTCGCAGACGCCCTGCGGGTCGGCGTGACCCTCGCCGGGTTCCGCTATGCCGAGGGCGGGGCCGGCGATGTCGTACCAGTCGCCGAGGTATTCCCGGGCCTCCTCGGGCAGCAGCGAGACCAGCGCGGGCTGCAGCAGTTGCCGGACCACGTTGAAGGGAACGGACCTCAGTGTCTCGCCGCCGCGGGTGGACCACACGGTGCAGCCGCGGCGTTCGGCGACGCGGCGGATCTCGGTAAGGAGCGCGGTCTTGCCCAGGCCCGCCTCGCCCCGGAACACCAGCAGGCTCCCGGAGGACGAGCGGTCCGCGCACAGGACGTCGAGCGCCTGCATGACGGTGGCGATCTCCGCGTCGCGCTCCCACAGGGAAGCCGAGGCGGCCGCAGGGGGCCGTGCCTCCGTCATCCGTTACCTCCCCAAGTCGCCCGAACGACGTACAGACCTCGAGCGTAGCCGTCCTGTTGGCTGAGTGGAGACTGGTCGGGGCAGCTGTTGCCGTGACGGGTGAACGGCGGTGCGGCGGGGCGACGTGCACCGGCCCCGACCAGCCGTTGGTAGCCGACGGACCGTCAACAGTCCGTAAGGGAAGCTGATTTCCGAAGGCGGGCGTCCTGGCGCCGGCTGCTGACGTTACCGAGGGCCATCCAGGGTCCGGGGCATCCGGGTGGGGGGTGAGCGGACGGCATGCGTGCTCCGGAGGGGTCCTCTCATCCCTCTTTCACCGACACCTCATACGGTGGGGGCATGACGCAGGTGACTCCTCCCGGGTGGTACCCCGACCCCGGGCAGACAAGTGACGGTCCCGCCACCGAGCGCTGGTGGGACGGCAAGGCATGGACGGGCCAGACCCGTCCCGCCGGGTCGGCCGCCGTATGGGGTCCCCCGACGCAGCCCCCGCCCGTCGGGGCGTACCCGGCCTACCCGGTATATCCCGCCCAGCCGCCGGCCGGTCCACGGCGCGGTCTGCGCACGGGCATAGCCGTCGCGGTGGCGGCCGCGGTACTCGCGAGCATCGGGGTCGGCGTGTACGCGCTCTCCGGCAACGGCGGCGACGGCCGGGCCGGTTCACAGCAGGGCACCGGCGGGCAGGGCGGCCCGTTCGGCGGCCCAGGCGGCGGCACGGGGGGCGGGTCGGGCGGCCAGTCGCCCTCGCCCGACCAGTCCGAGGCGCCGAAGATCGAGGGTGGCGGCACGGTCAGCGACCCGGTCAACGGCATCAGCATGCCCGTACCGGACGGCTGGACCGGGCAGGCGCTCAACGCGGGCGCGCAGGTGACCTCCGACGACTCCTACAAGTGCCCCGGCGACACCTCCAAGACCTGCACCACCGGTGGCGCCTCCTCGGCGCCCGCGCTGCTCCTCGGCACCGAGGGCGGCACGGCCGAGGAGGTCGCCAAGGCGGACATCTCGGCGAACGCCAAGGAGTCCTACGGCGGCACCACCTACGGCAGCATCACCTCCCACCAGGTGCTCGCCTCCAGGGCGGTGACCGTCGCCGGGCAGGAGGGCTACCTGGTGCGCTGGAAGGCGGTCACGAGCAAGGGCGCCGACGGCTATGTCGAGTCGCTCGCCTTCCCCTCGCCCTCGGGCTCGAAGCAGATCGTCGTGGTGCGCTTCGGCGTCGACGTCGGGCAGAAGGTGTCGGTCATCGACACCATCACCAAGGGCATCAAGGTGTCCTCCGGCGGCGGCAACGGGCAGAACGTCTGATCCGCTGATCCGCTGATCCGCTCCGGCGCATGAGCCGGCCGGGTGGGGCGCCCCTCCGCTCAAGGGGAACCCCACCCGGCCGGGGTGTGCGCCGCCCCCGTCCCCACGGGTGCGGCGCAGGCAGGTCACCGTCCAGTCATCCCGTGGACGGCGGCCTGGGTCTCAAGTCACCCCGAGTGCGGGCAGCACTGCGGCGTCCACGAACCGGAGGAGATAGTCGGAGTCGGCGTACTGGCCGGTCAGCACGGGCCGCACGCGCAGCACTCCGAACATCATCGCGGGCACGTACTCCAGCGCCGGGTGCCCGGCGCGCACCTCGCCCCGCTCGACACCGCGCCGGAGGATCTCCTGGAGCGCGGCGACCTCCGGGTCTACGAGCGCCTCGCGCAGCGCCTGCTGCAGCTCGTGGTCCTGCGTGATCGCGTGACCGAGGGCCTGCAGCAGCCGGGTGTCCTTGCCCGACCAGTCCCCCGCGGCCCGCGCGGCCTGGCGCAGGTCCTCGGCGAGCGAGCCGGTGTCGATGCCGGCGAAGCGCACCTCGCGGCTGGCCCGCAGCGCCGCCGCGACGAACTGCGGCTTGGTCTTCCACTGCCGGTAGAGCGTGGACTTGCTGCACCGGGTGCTGGCGGCGACCCCCTCCATGGTGACGGAGTCGTAGCCGCACTCGCGGATCTGCTCGAGCACGGCGTCGAAGAACTCGCGCTCACGCTCGGGCGTGATCTTGGAGCGGCGCGAGGCGGCGACCGTCTCCGGTTCGTCCGCGGCCTGCGACGTCATGCGCTCTTCTCCCTCACCTGTGTCGCGGTCGTTCGTATGCGGCGGCCGTCGTGTGTATGCGATCTCCGTCGCTGTATGCGACGGCTCCATCGGCAGCTGCCGAAAGCCTGTATCCAGTGTGTCCTACGTCAATCGATACGCCAGTGTACCGGTACCCAAGCGTATCGGTACACTGGCGTATCGGTACGGAGGCGTATCGATCAATTCGCACCATCGTCAGCGAAGGGGCCGGGGGATGAATGCCCGAACCGAGCCTGCAGAAGCGGAGCCCGACGCGATAGCGCGGCCGCCGCTCGTCCGTGAGCTCCTGCTCGTCGCGGGGCTCTTCCTCGTCTACAAGGCCGGCCGGCAACTGGCCACGGGCCACACCGGCGAGGCCCTGCACAACGCCCGGCGCGTGTGGGACCTGGAAAGGGCCGTGCACCTCCCGGGGGAAGGCGCGGTGCAGTCGGCGCTGCTGCACGGCGACACCCCGGTCCACCTGGCGAACACCTACTACGCGGCCGTCCACTTCCCGGCCACCGCGGCCTTCCTGGTGTGGCTGTACCTGCGGCGGCCCGCGCACTACGTCTGGGCCCGCCGGGTGCTCGCCGCGGTCACGGCCGCCGCCCTGGTGCTGCCCTTCACGTTCCCGCTCGCCCCGCCGCGCATGCTGGCCGCCACCGGACTCGTCGACACCGCGCGCGTGTACGGGCCTTCTGTATACGGTCCACCGCGGACCGACCATCTCTCCAACCAGTACGCGGCGATGCCGTCGCTGCACTTCGGCTGGGCCCTGATGGTGGCGATCGGCCTGATCGTGGCGACCCGCTCGCGCTGGCGCCGGCTGTGGCTGCTGCACCCGCTGGTGACCCTGCTGGTGATCGTGGGCACGGCGAACCACTACTGGCTCGACGCGATCGCGGCGACGGCCATGCTCGGCGTGGCGCTCGCGCTGATCCACCCGCCGCACCGCACGGCGTACGCGGCGAGCACGCCGAGGCGCCGCCGGCGGACGTTCGTGGCCCCCGAGGAGCAGGTCCTGATCGGAGCGGGCCGATGAACGCCGATCTCGTCGCCGTCGCCCTGTCCCTGGTCTCGGCCGTCGCCTATGCCGCGGCCGCCGTCGCCCAGGAGCGCCTCGCCTCCCGCAACTCCGGCGCGGGCCTGCCGCGGCTGCTCGGCAGCGGCGCGTGGTGGTGTTCGGTCGGGCTGAACGCGGGCGCCGCACTGCTGCACGTCGTGGCCCTCAAGTACGGTCCGCTGACGGTGGTCCAGCCGCTGGGGGCGCTCACCCTGGTCGCGGCGGTGCCGATGGGGGCGCGGGTCGCCGGGCGGCGGGTCAGCGCGGTCGAGTGGCGGGGCACCGCCCTCACGCTGCTGGGGCTCGCCGCCCTGCTGGTCACCGCCTCGGGTCCGGCGCCCGAGCAGGTGCTGAGTCTGCCGGAGGCGCTGGCGGTCGCCGGTACGACGGCGGCGCTGATCGGCGTGCTGGCCCGGCCGGGCGCCCGGCCGGGCCTGCGGCACGCGACCGCGTCCGGCTTCGCCTCGGGCGTCGCGTCGGCGCTCACCCAGACGGTGACGGTGGCGGCGACGGACCACTCCGGGTCCGGGCTCGGCATCGGGGAGGTCCTGGTGGCGCTGCTCGTCGCCGCGTTCGCCACGGGCGGCCTGCTGCTGTCGCAGACGGCCTACCGAGGCGGTCTCGGCGCCCCGCTGGCGGTGGTGACCCTCGCCAACCCGGTCGCGGCCGCGGTGATCGGGCTCACCCTGCTCGGCCAGGGACTCCAGGGCGGCGCGGCCGGCGTCCTGCTGGCCCTGGCAGGGGCGGGGCTGGCCGCCTGGGGGGTGGTGCTGCTGACCCGGGTGACACCGGCGGCGGACGCCGCGCTCGGGAGCGCCGAGGAGCACCCCGTGGCCGCCGTCCTGGCGCTGGAGCCGGGGACGGCGTCGCTCGAACCGGCCCTGGTGCCCCGGCAGCCGGAGCCGGGACGCCTCACTCCGCTCTAGTGCAGACACGAAGGCGGCGGGGGGGGGGGGGGGGGGGGGGGGGCGCCCCCCCCCCCCCCCCCCGCCCCCCCCCCCCCCACCCCCCCCCCCCGCGCCGGCCGCGCCCGGCGGGGGGCCCGCCCCCCCC